>NZ_JBEXKG010000020.1:41884-75158 GCF_040609555.1 Streptomyces sp. NPDC004658 | reverse complement strand
GCGGCCTGAAGAAGTACAACGAGTACAAGAAGCAGGACTCCGAGCACCTGCTGGAGACCACCGGCAAGCAGCTGCGCAAGCTGATGAGCTGGGTGGTTGACGCCGATGCCTGAATCCGGTGCACCTACCGCCCGCGGAGCCGACTTCGCCGCTCTCCTGCTCGACAGCCATCTGCGCTTGGTGGGCGTGCCCCTCGTCCCGCGCATGTGGGGGGACGCCGAGGAGGCCGCGCGCTGGCTTTACGAGGAGGCGCCGTTTGGGTTGCTCGCGCACGACAATTCGAAGGATCCTCGATTCGTGTATGCCAACCGTACGGCACAGCGTTGCTTCGGTTACACGGAGGAGGAGTTCACCCGTCTGCCCTCCCGGCTGTCCGCGGCACCCGACGCCCAGGAGGACCGCGACGCATTCGTGGCTGCGGTGAACCGACAGGGATTCGCGGACGGCTATCGGGGCCGCAGGGTCCGCAAGAACGGCAGTCACTTCTGGATAGAGGACGTCCGCATGTGGAACCTGGTGGACGCGGACGGGCACAAGCACGGCCAGGCCGCGCTTTTCGGGTCCTGGTCCGACGTCACGGCGGCGAGCTGACCGGTTCCGCGGCGCCCACGTGACGGCGAACGGAGGACGAGAGTATCGTCGGGCCACCCCGATGTCCGTCGAGTGACCGAAGAGCGGCAGGACTCTGGCACCGCCCCCGGGCGGACGGGAAACTGCCAGGTCGCCGGGTCGGAGGCGACGACAGGGTCGGCTTCGCACCCCATACGACTGTGGCCAAGGCGATGACCCGCCGTGCCGTCGCCGATCGCGTTCCGTTCCGATGGGTGATCGCGGTCGCCGCCTTGGCTTCAGCAACGGCTGGCGGTCCGAGCTGGAGCAGGCGGACGCTTTCCACGTCATGGACACCAGTCGGCGACACCGTCGTCACCCGCTGGGCGATCGAACGCCCCGTGCACGGCCTCTTTCCCGGTCTGTCGAGGCAAGGAGGGAAGCGCCGTTCCTGCGGAACCGGAACCCCTGGCCTGCACATCATGACTGGGCAGGCGTTGCGGTCAGGTGCTGGCATCGCGAGGACCGCCGGCACGGGGTGATCGCCCGCTGCAGTGTCGCCCGGCCACTGGACGACCACCAGGTCCGCCGCTACCCCGGATGGCACCGCCACACGATCCTGACCCATGGCTCGCTCATGCATGCCTGCCCGACCTGCGAGCCCGAGAGGGGACACGGGCAAAGGCTCAGCCTCGCCGAGATACGACGGCTGATCACCCGGCTCACCGACCGCCGACAGACACCCACCGAGTCGGCCCACGGCGCCGCCTCGCCTCATGGTGTCAGCCGTCGTAAGCCCGCACGCGATGCCGGGCACGCGCCGGGCGGGGCGCGGCCAGTCTGTGTGTCGTGGAGATGAGGCAGCACAGGCTGAGAGCTGCCAGGATCACATAGGCCGTGTCGCTGTTGAAGCTGTCCCACGCCGTGTGCAGGCCCACAGCGACGGCGTACACCGCAATGAACACGGCGATGGCCCGCTTGCGGTGGTGCCGTGCCGTCGCCACCGACCACAGAGCCGCGGCCGTGAGCCCGGTCCATGCCATGTGGGCGGCCGGGCTCAGCAGGCCCCGGACGACCAGGAGATGGTCGACGGCCGTCAGGTCACCGCCGGAGTTGATGAGTTCGACGAAGGCGTAGCCCATCGTCTCGAACACGGCGAAGCCTGCGCCCGAGGCGACTCCTATGAGCAGTCCGTCACCGGTGTGCCGGTCACGGAGGAAGAGGACAAGGAGGAAGGGAACGATGAGTTTGGCGGCCTCCTCGATCAGCCCCACGGCGACCATGGGCAAGAAGTCCATCAGCAGCAGGGTCCGGTACTCCAGGAACCCGGCGGTCGTCACACCGATCGCGCCACCGGCCAGCGCGGTGGCCCCCACCACGCCCATGCCGACCCCGAAGTCCAGACGTCGGCCGGCCACCAAGCTGACGAAGGCCGCAGGGACAAGGGCCGCCCCGAAAAAGATCAGGGCCGGCACCAGATTGGGGTTTTGGGTGGAGATCAGCGCCGCGTGGATGAGCCAGAACAGCAGCAGACCGATCAAAAGTACGGCGAGCCAACCCCAGCGGCGACCGATGGCGCGCCACCGGCTCGGCTCCGTGGGGGCCGGCTCTCCTGTAAGGCACACGGACACGGTTTCCTCCCCGGACGGACGACGATGTATCCGAGAGTGCCCTCACATGCGCCCACTCGCATCACACGTTCATGTCAAGATCTCAAACACGCCGAGTCAGGTTCAGTCACGACAGCCCAAGATTGGGATCGTATAACTCTCATTACTTCGATGACTCGCATACACTTCACGCGTGTGCGTCCTTTGTGTGGGACCCGTGGAGGATCCCCGCTGTCTGGGCGCGCTTGTTCGGAGTTCGGTCGCTTCAGTCGCTTCGATCGCTGCGCGGAAGGCGGGCAAGTTGAATTCGACGACCTGGACGAGGGAGCGGGAAGCTGCTTACCAGGCGTACCAGCAACATCGTGACCGTTGTGAGCCCTGTGGCGATGGTGCCCCGTGTGCTGCCGGAAAGCACCTGCGTCGGCTGTACAACAACGTGCTGAGGAGAGACGGTGAGCGGAAAAAGCTTTGAAGCGGTCACGCGGAAGGCCGCGACAGAGCGTGTATGAGACCGGCGGATGCGCTGAACGGAGAGCCGCACCGTTGCACGCATCCGCCGGTCGGGTTACCGCTTGAGCCTAGTGGCCTGTACATAGACGCCCCCTACGACAGCACCCGACCCAAGTGGGGCAGGCGGAGACGGCGCGGAACTCCGCGCCGACGCCACCAGATCAGATCTTAGGCAGCCGCAGGCTTGTTGAGCAGAGACGTGTCAGGTACACCCAGCAGATTGACTCGGGCGGGACCTTGCGGTAGGCCCTCTCAGCCCGCGGGCTCCAGCAGAAGGACGGGTATCGTCCGGTCAGTCTTCGAGCGGTAATCGTCGTATGACGGCCAAGCGCGCACCGCCCGGTCCCACCACTCCTGTCGCTCCGCTTCCGTCGTCGGCCGTGCCCGGTAGGGCCGGCGCTCGGTGCCGTCCCATATCTCGACATCGGGGTGCGCGAGGAGGTTGTAGTACCAGGCCGGATTGGAGGGCGCTCCACCCTTGGACGCGACAGCGGCGTACCGGCCTTCGTGCTCCACCCGGATGACCGGCGTCTGACGGTATCTTCCCGACCTGGCACCGCGTGTGGTCAGAATCACCAACTCGGCACGGGTGCCGTCGAACTCGACGGCGATGGCGTCCGTCGTTCCGGCCTCGGTCGCAGCCGCCACCAGCCGAGCCTGGTCGTGGACCCATACCTCGTCCGGCATGACGCTGAGGTCCATGTCAGCGGTGGGCTGATCGGCATCACGCTCTGTCATTGGTGCCCCGCCTTTCAAAGTGAGCAACTAACATGTACGTCAATCTCTACCACTTCATGACGTCAATCCGGGCATCCAGACTAAGCACCTCTAGTAGACTTCTGTCGATCCTGAGCAGAGTCGGCATATGAGGTGCCCGGTCTCACGTGAGCGGAGCGCCCTCGCCGTCCTACCCCCACCAGCAGAAGGTGCAGCCATGCCCCACACCTCCACCGATCGTGCCGACGTCCGCGACATGCTGGTCGTGCACGAGGCCTTTCGGCAGAGCTACGCACGTCTGCCCGCACTGGTCAGGGAAGTGACTCCGGGCGACACCGACCGGGCCAGCGTCATCGCTGACCACGCACGCCTCATCGAAGATTTCCTGCACCTGCACCACAAGGGTGAGGACGAACTGCTGTGGCCCAAGCTCCTCGAGCGTGCGGGCGACAGGCTCGGCCAGACGGTGAACCTTCTGGAAAGCCAGCACGAAGAGGTCGCGGCCCTGCTCGAGGAGTCCACGGCGCGGCTTGCGGTCTGGAGGGAGCAGCCCACCGAGGAGTCCGGTGAGGCGTTCGCCGCGACCCTCGAGCGGCTGGGTGCCCTGCTTACGGAGCATCTGGGAATCGAGGAGAGTGACGTCCTGCCGATCGTACCGGAGTATGTGACGGCCACGGAGTGGCACGAATTGGGGGACCACGCGATCAACGCGCTGCCCAAGAGCAAGCTGCCCATCGTATTCGGCATGCTCGCCTCCCTCGCCGACGAGGAGGTCATCAGGCTGATGCTGTCGACTGCGCCGTTGGTGCCCCGGCTGTTGATGCCCGTCCTGGGGCCGAAGGCCTACGCCCGCCACGCCCGCAGGGTCTACGGCACGGCTGGCTGAGCGTATCGGGCGGGGTACATGCGGCGGTCGGCCGGCGGCGGTACCCACCGAGGAGGACACCATGACGAACCAGGTGCGTACTCGGGCGGCTTCGGGCAATCCGCCGCCTCGCCGTGCCCGTCGGCTGGACGCCGTCCGGAACCACGACGCCCTGGTCGCCGCAGCCCGTGAGGAGTTCGAGGCGAACGGCGCGGAGGCCCCGCTGAAAGCGGTGGCCCGGCGGGCCGGAGTGGGAATCGCCACCCTCTACCGCAACTTTCCCACGCGTACGAGCCTTCTGGCAGCGGTCTACGCAGACGACGTGGCCGACACGGTCGAGTCACTGTGCCTCGGGGCGAGTGCGGTCGGACCCTCGGCGGACTCTCCCGTTCATGAGGCCTGGGAGGCATGCGCGACCTGGCTCCGCCGGTTCGCCCGGGCCGTCGCCACTGACGCCGCGATGCGCGAGACGTTCAGCGCCGGGGCGCCCGCGCTGGCGCAGTGCCGTCAAGCGCTGGCCGACGCCTTCGGGAGCCTGTTGGCGCGTACCGGCACGGCCCTGCCCCCGCGGCGCGGACTGGCGGTCGAAGAGTTCCTGCGTACCGTCGTGTCCGTAGCGGTCTCCCCTTTCCTGACCTGTTCGCAGCGCGAACTCGCCCTCACCGTGCTGCTGGACGGGCTGCGGTACCGCGCGGATCCTGCCTGCCCCGAGGCAGACGGTAATGTCCCGGAAACTCAAGGAACAAAGCGCGCATGAACGACGGACCCACCTCCCGTTTCTCGGCCGGTGTCGCACTGACCGCCCTTGTGGCGGCGGCGGCACGTGCCATTGAGACCCGGCATCCGGAGGGGTTGATCGCGGACCCGTACGCCGAGTTCTTCGTGCGGGCCGCCGAGACGCCGGTGCGGCTGCCCGTTTCCCCCGACGAGGTCGAGGAGGCGGAGGCGGGCCCGTTGTGGGGGCGTGGCCAGCAGTACTTCGCCCTGCGTACCCGGGTGTTCGACGATTTCCTCCAGGACTGCGCCCACCACGGCGGAATCCGGCAACTGGTCATGCTTGGTGCGGGGTTGGACACCCGGGCGCTGCGTCTGGACTGGCCGACGGACTGCGTGGTGTACGAGGTCGACCGCTTCGATCTGTTCGCCTTCAAGCAGGACGTCCTCGATGCCATGGGCGCGCGGGCGGCCGTGGCGCACCAGCATGTCATCGCTGACCTGGAGAGCAACTGGGCTCGAAACATGCGCGCGGCCGGGTTCGATCCGGCGCGGCCCACCGCGTGGGTGATCGAAGGGGTCATCCCCTACATGCCTGGTCTCGTAGAACGGAGCCTGCTGGCGACAGTGTCGGTCCTGTCCGCGCCGGGCAGTGCTCTCGCATATGAAATCCTCCAGGCGCACGACGCCGCGAAGATCCGCGCCAATTCCCTGTACGCGCAGATGGAACAGCGCGTAGGTGTCCACCTCAGCGGGCTCTTCAGCGATGACGCCCGACCGGACTCCGCGGGTGCTCTCGCCGCGGCGGGCTGGGAGATGTCCGAGGAGTCCGTCGATCGGTTCACTGAACAGTACGGCCGGGGTCCGGCCGCCGGCGCTGACGACTCGATCGCCTGTGCCCGTTGGGTGATGGGGTACCGGAGGCGTCGGCACGGGAACTGAGCCCCGGCCGGTCCCGGGGCTCGTCCGGTGGCAACAGCTCGCCCCACGGGCGTCGGCTCACCTAGGGGCGGGGGCGGGGGCGGGGCCCTGGGGCAAGAACAGCGTGCCGAAAAAGCTGCCGCGCAGGGTACGGACGGCGACGACCGCCCACGCCGCCAGCAGCAGCGCGTACAGGCCCGCGGCCGCCACGTCCAGGGCGTCCGAGTGCAGGCGGGCCGCCAGCAGACAGGTACCAGTGACACACGTGCCGACGGGGAAGGTGAAGCTCCACCAGGTCAACGCGAAGGGCATGTGCCGACGCGCGGTACGCAGGGTCAGGCGGGCAGCGAGGGCCAGCCACATCATGGCGAACCCCCATGTGGGCAGGCCGTAGACGACGCCGAAGACGGCGGCGCCCGTCGCGTACGGCGCCGGCAGGGCGAGATGGGCCACAGAGCCGAGGGCATTCGCCGCCGTCACCGACTGGCCCAGCGGGCCGAGGACGATCCACAGGGTGGGCACCATTGCGGCGGGCCCGAGCTTGTGGTGCACGAGCCGGCTCCACAACTGGGTGATGATGATGATGCTACTGAACAAGCTGATGCCGAACATGGCGTAACAAGCGAGCAGCAGCGTCAATCGCTCCTGACCGGCGGGCACGTGCGACACGAGGGCCGCGCCGGTGGCGGCGGACACCATCGGCGGGACCACTGGCATCAGCCAGCCACCGAACGCAGAGTCTTCCCGAGCCTCGTGCTCGGTCATTGCCAGATACGGGATCCAGACACTGGTGACGAGCCCCAGCAGGGTGCCGGCCGCCCAGAGCACCGAGTCGACACGGACCGCCACGCCCGTGCCGATCCAGTCGCCGCCCAGGCTCAGAGTGCCGGCACCGACCGTCATGAGGGCCATGGCCGGGGCGCCCCAGAAGTGGGACATCACCGGATGGTGAGCATGGAGGCGGGCGATGTCGCGGTGCAGGACCCAGTGCACGGCCCAGGCGACGGTCAGCGCCACAAGGATCACCGAGGCGAGAGCCCATACGACTGTGCCGAATGCGCGCAGTCCTGCTACGTGGAAGGGCAGGAGTCCGGCAGCGTTGGCGACGATGCCGGTTCCCATCACCGAGGCGTACCAGTTGGGTCCGAGGTCCCGGAACAGGTCGGTGGGCCGGTCGAGATCCCGCAGGAACCGGCGGGAGGAGCGGTGCATGTGTGGCGTACGGGCGGTCGGCGTGAAAGACATGGTCATGCGAAGAACATTCGACCAGAGGGCCGGGCGCCGGTAGTGGGTTCAGCTGTATCAGCCCATAAAGGGAATTTATGAGCCCATATGAGTTCTGTGTGACAACGACAAGCCCGCTGAACGGTTGCTTATCGCGCGAATGTGTGATGCCTGGGTGTCGGTTTGCGCGACAACATGAGGTCTCGGCCAGAAATGAGGAGGCCTCGGATGCCTGGCTACCCACACCGTAAGGACGACATGGCGGACCACCCTGACGCCTTCGAGATGCGCGAGCGCTATGCCCGTGTGCTCGGGGCGCACGATGTTGCCCTGCTCAACGGGCCGGTCTTCCTGGTCGGACTGTTTTACGCCGCTTCTCCGTGGATCCTGCACTTCGCCGCGCGCAGCAGCGATCTCGCCGTGCACAACCTCATCGTGGGCGCTGCCACCTGCCTTCTGGCTCTGGGCTTCACGGTGGCCCCGGAGCGGATGACCGGGATGAGCGGTGCCCTTGTGCTAGTGGGGCTCTGGATGGGCGCGTCGCCCTGGGCGGTGGGGCGGCATCCCAGCCGTCCCGCGGCCTTCGACGGGGTGGTCCTCGGCGTGCTGGTCCTGGCGCTTGGACTGGTGTCCCTGGCCATGGTCCGCCGTGCCAACCGCATTCTTTGATCTGGCGGTGCGCCGTGTGCGCACCGCTCCGAGGAGAAGGGTCACGATGACCGATCCCGTTCCGCCGCGCCACGACCCGCGTCAGGACTGGCGCACCGAAGGAGTACCGGGCGGGCCCCATCCGGCGCCGGACGGATGGCGATCGGGCCGTGGCTGCCTGGTGCAGCTGATCGTCCTGCTGGTCGTCTATGCCGCGTTCGGATTGCTCTACAGCAATGTGCGCGGGGACGGTACGACCTCGGTCGACTACACCGTTTTCACGCGGCAACTGGACGCGGGCAATGTGGAGAGTGTCTACTCGCGGGGATCCGAGATCCAGGGGACGCTCAAAAGGTCGGCCGAGGTGCCCGGCGGCGGCAAAGGCGACACGTACACGCACTTCAAGACGTACAAGCCGGCCTTCGCCGATGACGCGCAGCTGTGGGAGGAGATAACCCGGCGAAATGTCGCCGTGGCCGCCGAGCCGCTGACACAGGGGCCGGGCCTCGGGGAGACCCTGTTGGTGTCGCTGCTGCCGACGGTGTTGCTGATCGCTGTCTGGCTGTTCGTCGCGCGGCGCATGGGCGGGGGAACAGGTGGCGGACTGGGTGGTGTACTCGGTCGCAAGCCTCCCAAGCCGGTCGGGCTGGAGCCAGGCGGCAAGCGCACGACCTTTGCCGATGTGGCCGGCATCGACGAGGTGGAGGGTGAGCTGAACGATGTCGTCGCCTTTTTGAAGAACCCCGGCGCCTATCGGCGACTGGGTGCCAAGATGCCGCGCGGTGTGCTGCTTGCCGGTCCGCCCGGCACCGGCAAGACGCTGCTGGCGCGGGCCGTCGCGGGGGAGGCCGGGGTGCCGTTCTTCTCGGCCTCGGCTTCGGAGTTCGTGGAAATGATCGTCGGTGTCGGCGCATCCCGGGTGCGGGAGCTGTTCGCCGAGGCTCGCAAGGTCGCTCCCTCGATCGTGTTCATTGACGAGATCGACACCATCGGGCGGTCGCGGGACGGCTCGGGGCTGGGCGGGCACGACGAGCGGGAGCAGACGCTCAACCAGATCCTCACGGAGATGGACGGTTTCTCCGGATCCGAGGGCGTCGTGGTCGTCGCCGCGACCAACCGGGTCGACGTCCTGGACGCGGCGCTGACCCGGCCGGGGCGGTTCGACCGCGTGGTGAGCGTCGTACCGCCGGACCGGGGCGGCAGGGAGGCCATCCTGCGCATCCACACCCGCGCGATGCCGCTCGCAGCCGATGTCGACCTCCCGCGGATCGCGGCCTCGACGCCTGGTATGACCGGCGCCGAGTTGGCGAATCTCGCCAACGAGGCGGCGCTGCTCGCGGTGAAGCACGGTCAGGAGCGGGTCACGCAACAGAACTTCTCCGAGGCGCTGGAAAAGGTGCAGCTGGGCGCCGAGCGGCCGCTGGTGATGCCGGAGGAGGAGAGGCGGCGCACGGCGTACCACGAGAGCGGGCACGCGCTGCTGGGCATGCTGCAACCGGGTGCCGACCCGGTACGCAAGATCACGATCGTGCCGCGCGGCCGTGCTCTTGGTGTCACGCTCTCGACACCGGACGCCGACAAGTACGCCTACAGCGAGGAGTACTTGCGTGGTCGCATCATCGGTGCGTTGGGCGGGATGGCAGCCGAGGACGTCGTCTTCGGGGTCGTCACGACCGGTGCGGAGAACGATCTCGAGCAGGTCACCCGCATCGCTCGGAGCATGGTCGGTCGCTGGGGGATGAGCGAGAAAGTGGGCCGGCTGTCGGCGTTGCCGGCGGACGGCCAGCAGCCGTACGGCCAGTCAGCAGCACCTCGAACCCTGGACGTGATCGACGCGGAGATGCGTCGGATCGTCGAGGAGTGTTACGAGGAGGCCCGCAGCACCCTGATCGGCCACCGCGGCCAGCTGGACGCCCTGGCCCTCGCGCTGCTGGAGCACGAGACGTTGGATGAGCCGGACGCGTACCGGGTTGCGGGCGTGCCGCCCACGTCTGCGGCAAGCGAGCGGTGATGTGCGGCGCTGCCGGCAGCGGTCGGGTCCCCATCACGGGCCACCCCACGACGTCCGGCGGTGCAGCGGGCTTGCCGCGCGGAGGCTGGTGCCGACACCGGTGTGGTGGCGGGTGGCT
Organism: Streptomyces sp. NPDC004658; assembly: GCF_040609555.1. Lineage (NCBI taxonomy): Bacteria > Bacillati > Actinomycetota > Actinomycetes > Kitasatosporales > Streptomycetaceae > Streptomyces > Streptomyces sp. NPDC004658. The sequence goes on along the minus strand of NZ_JBEXKG010000020.1, from coordinate 65,271 downwards.
ACCGGTGAGGGAGGGCTTGGCGAATTCCTTCAGGCGGCCGTGCCGGGCCGTGGCCCTGTACGGGTTTCGCTGCGGAGGCGGGAGAGGTGGTGCCGCCGGGAGCGGGGTCCCCGCGGGTGCGGGGATGGGACAGCGGACGGACGTGGCGTGCGGCCGGGGGCGCCGCTTCGAGAAGAGGAAGAGTTCGTCCTGCTGCGGAGCATGGGCTGGCGTCGGTGTCCTGCGCCGGTGACCGTGAGTTGTGGGGTGTGTCGCGTGGTGGAGTACACGGTGCTGGGCCGGATTTCGCCGGGGCGGCGGCGGGCGCGGGTGCAGGCCGCGGACCCGCACCGGGGTCGTCGTCCGGCGCGGGTGGGCGCGGGGCTAGTCGATGCCGCCCGGCGTCGCGGCGGAGGAAAGGCGAGTCAGCCATTCCGAGAGCAGGAGGTGCTCGCCCGGGGTGAACGGCCGGTCGTCCTCGCCTTCGTCCAGCAAGGCCTTCAGGGCTACGGCGTAACGGGCTCCCCGGGCCGCTCGGGTGCCCTCGGCCGCCGCAGCGGGCTCCGGGTTCGTGACCAGAGCCGCCAGTACGGCCTCCCGGGTGCGCTCCGACAGGCCCTCCTGCTCGCCGAGGCGGCCGGCCTGCTGAGCGCCGATCAGCGTCACCGTCACACCGATGCCGGTGGCCTGGATCATCGCCGCCGCAGCGTCCACGTCAGTGCGCAGCCGGCCCTGCTCCGCGACGCGTGTCACCAACTGCTGAAGCATGCCGTACGCCTCGTTCATCGCAGCGGCGCCCTCGCCGGGCCGATGGTCGGTGTAAAGGAGCCGGTACAGGGCCGGGTTCGCGAGGCCGAAGGCCACGTGCAGGTCCCAGCCCCGGCGCAGTTGGTCCACCGGGTCGCCGGTGGCCAGATTGGCCTGCTTGTCGGCGAGGTACCTCTCCAGCCCTCGTCGGGCCACCTCGTCCAGCAGGCCCCGCATATCGCCGAACTGCCGATAGATCGTCTGAGCCTGTACCCCGGCGGCCGCGCTGACGGAACGGGTGGAGACCGCCTCCCGTCCGCCTTCGGCTAGCAGGTCGGCCGCTGCCCGCAGGATGCGCTCCCGCGGTTGGGGAGTCGTGTCGATTGCTGTCATGAAATCGATGATAACGCTTGTCCGTGAGCGACGGTGTGTTATCGTTGATGTATCAAGTCCGTGATCGATGGTCGGGGAGGAAGTAGTGTCCGCTGACGTGCCACACACCGTTCTTGTCACAGGTGCCGGGACCGGCATGGGGGCCTTGTCCTCCGTGTCCCTCGCCCAGGCCGGCCACCGTGTCTTCGCCTCGATGCGCGATCCGCAGGGTCGCAACGCCGAGAAGGCGCAGGCCCTCGTGGACCAGGCCAAGGGCGCCCCCGGCGAGCTGTCGGTCGTCGAACTCGACGTGCTGTCCGAGGAGTCGGCCACCGCGGCCGTCGAGCAGGTCGTGCAGCAGGCCGGCGGCATCGACGTCGTCGTGCACAACGCCGCCCACCTGCTGGTCGGTGTGACCGAGGCGTTCAGCCCCGAGGAGGTGCTGCGCGCCTTCGACGTCAACGCCGTGGGCGCCCTGCGCGTCAACCGCGCCGTCCTGCCCGTGATGCGCCGCCAGGAGTCGGGCCTGCTGCTCTGGATCGGCTCCGGCACCACCCGCGCCATCCCGCCCTTCCTCGCGCCGTACACCGCCGCCAAGGCCGCCTTCGACGCCTTCGCCGAGTCGACCGCCTGGGAGGTCACCGCCTACGGCATCGAGACAACGATCCTCATGCCCGGCGTCTTCACCCACGGCACCGCGCACTTCGCCAACGCGGCCTTCCCCGCCGACACCGAGCGCACGGCCGCGTACGACAAGATCGCCCCCTTCCTCGCCTCGATGGGCGAGGACACCGAGCGGATGATGGTGAACGGCGTGAGCGCCGACCCGCAGATCGTCGCCGACGAGGTCGTCCGGATCGTCCGCCTGCCCGTGGGACAGCGCCCGCGCCGGACCGTCGCCGACGGCTCCGACTACGGCGCCGAGATCATCAACGGCGCTGCCGAGGAACTGCGGCTGCGCCTGGCCCGCCGGATGGGTGTCACCCGGCTGCTCGACCGCATCTGAACCACGTCCTCCCGCGTTCGCCGCGGCAAGACCCCTCATTCTCGTCCCATCGAACACATCACACCTGACCAAGGAGAACCGTCATGACTGTGAGTCGGCGCAAGCTCGGTACGTCGGGCCCCGAGGTATCCACCATCGGCCTGGGCGCGATGGGCATGTCGGACCTGTACGGCCCGGCCGACGACGCCGAGAGCATCGGCACGCTGCACGCGGCGATCGACGCAGGCATCAACCTCATCGACACCGGCGACTTCTACGGCTCGGGCGCCAACGAGATGCTCATCGCCCGTGCCCTGCGCGAGCGGCGCCGGGAGGACGTGGTGCTCAGCGTCAAGTTCGGCTCCCGCCGCACCCCCGGCGGCGCCTTTCAACCGGTGCCCTATGACGTCTCGCCGGAAGCGGTCAAGGACCGGCTGGCGTACTCGCTGCGCCGCCTGGAGACCGACTACATCGACATCTACCGCCCGGCCCGCCTCAACCCGAACATCCCCGTCGAGGAGACGGTCGGTGCGCTCGAGGAGATGCGCCAGGCCGGCTACATCCGCCACATCGGGCTCTCGGAACTGGGCGCCGACACAATCCGCCGCGCGGCCGCGGTCGCCCCCATCAGCGACCTTCAGATCGAGTACTCGCTGCTGTCTCGTGGCCCGGAGCGGTCGATCATCCCGACACTGCGAGAGCTGGGCATCGGCCTGACGGCTTACGGCGTACTCTCGCGGGGCCTGCTCAGCGGCCACTGGTCGCCCTCGCGTCAACTGAGCGACAACGACTTCCGCGCCCACTCGCCGCGCTTTCAGGGCGAGAACCTGGAGGCCAATCTGCGTCTCGTCGAGGCCCTTGGCCGGGTCGCGTCGCGCCTGGGCGCCACCACCAGCCAGGTGGCCATCGCCTGGGTCGCGGCCCAGGGCGAGGACATCGTCCCGCTCGTCGGCGCCCGTAGGCGGGAGCGGCTCGCGGAATCCGTGGGCGGTGCCACCCTCCATCTCGACGCCGAGGCGCTGAAGGAGATCGAGGAGGCGATCCCGGCCGGTGCGGCCGCGGGCGACCGGTACGCCGCCCCGATGATGGCCACTTTGGACAGCGAGCGCTGAACCATACGCCCGCCCGCAGCACCGCGCCCGCCCCTGCCTCCCCCGGGGACGGGCGCGGCCTTCACGCTCGCTGCCGCACGCGGTCGGCGGCGATCGTGTCGTGGTCGGGAAGCGGCAGGCGAGGGAAGAACCAGTGAACGGCCCATCCGTCCTCACGGCGGGAAAGGCGGATCTCGGTGGCCGCTGGCCGTGTGCCCACGTCTTGGGTACCACGGTCAGCCGGTCGACCTCCGGGCCATACGGCATGCGAGCCGGGCGCCAGCGGTGACCACCACACGGCACCACCGGTGGCGTTCACCGTCTGTCACCGCCGGGCGTCGGCGTGATCCTCCTGCCCAGTGCTCCTCTGCGCGGGGGCGGGACACTTCCTCGTGGCTCAGGCTCCGGTTCCAGGCGCGAGGACGGTCAGGGACGCCTGCGAGGCCGTCCCCGACACCGGGACGGTGCCGCCGGTCCACGGCACCCGCAGGAAGTCCCGTTCATCGGGCGGAGTCACCAGCAGCCAGGCGGGCTTGGCCGATTTCGCTCCGCTGACCTCCGGGTTGGTGAAGGACAGCCCCGACCACGCGCTCTGTCGGGGTGCCAAGGTGATGAGCGACGCACGGTCCGCCACCCGGGCCGGATCGGGTCCCAGTTGACGGCCCGCATCGTCGATGAACGCCGCTCCTGGGAAGCCGGCCACCGTGCAAGTGCGGCCGGAGGTGTTTGTGAGCACGACGGGGAAGTATTCCTGGCCCGCTCCCGGGCTGTCCGTGCCGAGCGAGGCACGCAACTGCGACGTGTGACACCGGCTGCCGGCCGATCCGCTCGCGACCCCACCGGTTGCGGCGGGCACCGTCCCTTGGGGTGCCGGGGCGTCCGAGCTGGGACTCCCGACGCCGGTCCCGGTCGCAGCGGCCGCACTCGGCGCGGGCGCCCCGGAGGACGCCGTCGATGCGTCGCCGCTGCTGCCGCACGCGGTCAGAAGCGCGGCGAGCGAGGCGGCACTCGCGAACAGCGCCGTGCGGGACGAGTGGCAGGACATCCGCACCATGAAAACTCCTAAATATGTGTCATGTAAGAGTGGCATAGCGGGTGACAAAGTGCGCGTTAGGTGCAGTATGGGGCACACCTCATTTCAGGTATTGCTTGAACTCTCGTCAAGTAACGTGACTATTGATGTGACTAGACGTCTCACGGCCACCCACAGGTGGTCGCCAGGCGTTACAGTCCAGGGGCGGTGCGACTCAGCTTTCAATGGCTCAGCGCCGCTTGGCCTACCCATGCGTCGTCCCGCCCGGATCCGGGCTCCATGGGGGCCCACCCCCACGATCGAGATGGATGCGATGTCCCAGAAAGCTGCCGCCGCGGCGGGCCCCCTCTTCACCCCTGACGACGTGGCAGGCCTGCGCGCCACCGTCGTCGGCCCAGTCCTGGAGCCGGCCGACGCCGCCTATGCGACGGAGTGCGCCACGTACAACCTGGCCCAGCCCACCACTCCGGACCTCGTCGTCGGGGCCACGAGCGCCGAGGACGTGGCTCACGCCGTCACCTTCGCCGCCCGGAACGGTCTCGCGGTGGCCGTGAAGAACGCCGGCCACCAGATGGTGCCGACGGTAGCGCACAACAGCCTCCTCATCACCACCACCCGGCTGACCGGTGTCGAGGTGGACGAAGCCACCCGCACCCTGCGCGTCGGCGCCGGTGCGCGGTGGCACGACGCGCTGACCGCCGCCGCGAAGGCCGGCCTCGCTCCACTGGCCGGTTCCACTCCGGTTGTGGGCGTGGTCGGCTATACCCTCGGTGGCGGTCTCAGTCCGCTGCTGGGCCGCGCCCACGGCTACGCGGCCGATCATGTGCGGTGGATCGAGCTTGTCACCGCCGACGGTGTGATCCGCACTGCCACCCCGGACCACGAGCCCGAACTGTTCTGGGCCTTGTTGGGTGGCAAGGGAAACTTCGGCGTCGTAACCCGCATCGAATTCGCCGCCGTCGAGCTGACCGACTTCTACGGCGGCGGTCTCTGGTTCCGTGGCGAGAACATGGCCGAGGTGTTGGACGTCTGGCGAACCTGGGCGCCGGCCCTTCCCGAAGCGGCCAGCACTTCCTTCGCGGTCCAGCGGCTCCCCCAGGACGAGGCACTGCCCGCACCGCTGCGCGATGCCTTCGTGCTGCACGTGCGATTCTCCTACCTCGGTGACGCGGCCGAGGCCGAGGAACTTCTGGCCCCACTACGAGCCGCCGGCATCCCGGTTCTCGACTCGGTCGCCCTGCGCCCGGTCATGGACATCGGCGCCATCCACGTCGACCCGGTCGACCCGCTGCCGTATGTCGAGACCGGCTTCGGACTGCGGGAGTTCTCCGCCGAGACGCTGGCGGCGCTCGTGGAAGCGGTCGGTCCCGGCTCCGACTGTCCACTGGTGACCGTGGAGGTGCGCGCCCTCGGCGGCGCCCTCGACCGGGAGCCCGAGACGCCCAACGCGGTGCCCTCGCGCGGCCTGCCGTACATCACCTTCGCCTTCGGCGTCGCCGAACCGTCCGACCTGCCCTTCATGGACGAGCACCTGGCCAAGTACGCGGCGGCCTTGTCCCCGTGGGCAGACCCCCGCAACGTGGTGAACTTCATTGCTCCGGACGAGGCCGTGAACGAGACGGACGTCCGGCGGCTCTACGGAGCCGAGCGCTATCACCGGCTCGCTGCGGTCAAGCGGCGCTGGGACCCGCACAACGTCTTCCGCCGCAACCACAACATCCGGCCCTCCTCAGCGCCCACCGGACTCTGAACGTTCGCGCCGACGTGGCCTGACGGCGCAGCGTTGACCGGCCGCGCGGCGCCTTCCCGGGCCTCCCGGCTGCAGAAGGGAACACATCATGCCTGGATCACGCGTGCGTGAGGCGGACGCCGTCCACGGACTCGGCGTACGAGGCCAGGCGCGCGGAACGGCACGCGCGGCCGGGGAACGACCCCTGGCCGAGGAGACCGAGCACGCTGGTCCGTCGCATGTCCACTCCCGGACGAACGGTACGGTCGCTGAACACGGCTTAGCGGTGGCGGACCCGGCAGGGTCGGCCGAGCAACGGGAGCCGACGGCCATGACAGGCCCCGTACGGACCACAGCGGGACGGCCGGTCGTCACCGTCCTGACGACGGGCGACCTCATCTCCGAACTGGCTCTGGACAGCTTTGTCAGGCAGTCCCCCCATCTGCTGAGGGCCGGGGACGCAAGGGCGGCGGACGTCGCCGTGGCTGCGCTCCACTGTCCCGACACCGTCGCCGTGACCCGGTTGCGCAAGCAGGCGGGGGAGCGGACGTCCCTGGTGCTGGTCGTCAGTGGGGAGTGGCGTGCCAACCTCCATAAAGCCGTCGAGCTGGGGGTGCGGGCCGTGCTCCCGAGGGCCGGTTTCACGTGGGAGGCGTTCACCCAGACCGTGCGGCAGGTTCGTGCGGGTCATGCGGACCTGCCGCCCGCTCTGCAGGGTCGGCTGCTGGATCAGATGCAGTACACCTACCGGGAGGTGCTCCTGCCACGCGGGCTCACCCCGGGGGGGCTCACCGAGCGTGAAACGAAGGTGCTGCAACTCGTGGCCGAAGGACATGAGTTGCAGGACATAGGGAACCAGCTCGGCTACTCGGAGCGCACCATCAAGAACGTGCTCTACGGAGTCATCAAACGTCACCGGCTGCGCAACAGGTCCCACGCGGTGTCCTTCGCCATCCGCTCCGGCCTCATCTGACGGCACGCGCCCACGCAGAACGCCGGCCCGTGCGGCCGGGCCGTCCGTGAAAGGAACACCAGCTGGTGAGCACTACGGTAGTCAAGCGGGCCCCGCGCGAGGAGGGCCCTGACATGCCCGAGGGCCAGGTGGAACTCGCCGAGCCGCCGGTGCTCGGCGAACCCGCAGTGACGGACATTTCCTCGGCCCTCATGTACATTCCCATGGGATTGGGCAGCGGCGCGATGATGCTGATGTTCACCCAGGGCAGGCCCGGACCGACGACCTACCTCATGTCCGGCATGATGGGCGCCTCGGTCGCCGGCATGGCCCTGACGCAGATGGGCCGCTCGGGGGGTGAACGACGCCGCAAGATGCGGGCCGAGCGCCGGGACTACCTGCGCTACCTGGCACAGAAGCGGCAGCAGGCCCGGGAGGCCGCCGAGCAGCAGCGCAAGGCACTGCTGTGGGACAACCCCGACCCGGTCGCGCTGCAGTCACTGGCCGAGGGAAGCCGGCTGTGGGAACGCCGGGCGAGCCACGACGACTTCGCACGTATCCGCATCGGCACCGGCTCGCGCCGGGCGGCGCTGGAGTTCCTGCCGCCACAGACCCGGCCGGTGGAGGACCTGGAACCGCTCACGGCGATGTCCCTGCGCCGCTTCACCCGGGCCCACCAGCGGGTACCGCATCTGCCGGTACCCATGGCACTCCGCCGGTTCACCAGTGTGGAGTTCGCCGGTTCCGGCGCCGATGCGCTGGCGCTGATGAGGGCCATGATCGGTCAGCTGGCCGTGCTGCACGCGCCCAGCGATCTGCGCATCGCTCTGCTGGGCCGTGGCATGGCGGCCATGGAGTGGGAGTGGCTGAAATGGCTGCCGCACAACCAGCACCCCGAGGAAGCCGACGCGGCCGGCCCCGTACGGCTGGCCGCCGACGACCACGACGCCCTCATGGAACTGCTCGGGCCGGAGTTGCGGGACCGGCCCGACCATGACCCGGACGCCTCCCCGAGCACGGCGGAGCCGTTCGTAGTCGTCGTGGCCCAGGACATCCGCATCCCCGAGTCGTCCAGGCTGCTGGGCGGAGGCATCCGCAACCTGGTGCTCCTGGATGCAACCGGCGCGCTGCCGGGCGGCGAGCGCGTGCTCAGGCTGACGGTGCGCGACGGACATGCCGAGTACTCCTCCGGCGACACCACCGCCCGCATCCGCGCCGACTCACTCAGCCGGGTGAGGGCCGAACTCCTCGCCCGGTCCGTGGCCCCGATGCGCACCAGCGGTGCCATCGACCTGTCCGACAGCTCGCTGGAGGCGGACTTCGAACTGACCGCCTTGCTCGGACTGCGCGACCCGCACACCTTCGACGTAGCCGCTGCCTGGCGGGCCCGGCAGGCACAGTCGGCCCGACTGAAGGTGCCTCTCGGCGTCACCGAGCACGGCGAGGTCGTCGAACTGGACCTCAAGGAATCCGCGCAGGGCGGCATGGGGCCGCACGGACTGCTGATCGGCGCCACCGGTTCGGGCAAGAGTGAACTGCTGCGCACCCTTGTGATGGGCCTGGTGTCCACCCACTCCTCCGAGGTGCTCAATCTCGTCCTGGTCGACTTCAAGGGCGGCGCGACCTTCCTCAACATGGACCGCCTGCCGCACACGTCGGCCGTCATCACCAACCTCGCCGACGAGATCCACCTCGTCGACCGGATGCGGGACTCCATCAACGGTGAGCTGACCCGCCGTCAGCAGCTGCTGCGCGATGCCGGCTACTCTTCGCTGGTCGACTACGAGAAAGCCAGGCTGTCCGGGGCGAGCTGGCTCAGCCCGCTGCCCTCGCTGCTCATCATCGTCGATGAGTTCTCGGAACTCCTCGCCAGCAAGCCGGAGTTCGTAGACCTTTTCGTCTCGATCGGCCGGCTCGGGCGCAGCCTCGGCGTGCACCTGCTGCTCGCCTCACAGAGGCTGGACGAGGGCCGGGTGCACAAGGTCGAGGGCCACCTGTCGTACCGCATCGCACTGCGCACGTTCTCCTCCATGGAGTCCCGCAGCGTGATCGGCGTCTCCTCCGCCTACGAGCTCCCCTCGGCTCCCGGCAACGGCTACCTGAAGATCGACACCACCAACCTTGTCCGCTTCAAGGCCGCCTACGTCTCCGGGCCCGCCCCCGCGCCCCGCTCGGCCGAGGAAACCCTGGGCGGTGCCGACGAACCCGCCCACGACATCGTCCTGTTCGGGCTGGAACGCATGGAGGCCGCCGCCCCAGAGCCCCTGCCCGCCCCCTCCCCCGCAGGGGCCGCCGCGGCCGGACCCGAGGATCCGGAGGAGAGCGGCGAGAGCCTGTTGGAGGTGCTGGTGCGCCGGCTGGAGGGCAGCGGTCCGCCGGCCCGTCAGGTGTGGCTCCCGCCCCTGAACGTCTCACCCAGCCTGGACGAACTCCTGCCGGGAATCGAGCCCGACCCGCGGCGGGGGATGACGGCGAAAGGCCACGTGGCCCCTGCCCTCACCCGGGTGCCGCTGGGCATGGTCGATCGGCCGTACGAGCAAGCGCGCGAACTTCTCACCACCGACCTGTCCGGCGCCAACGGACACATCGGTGTCGTCGGCGCGCCGCAGACCGGCAAGTCGACGCTGCTGCGGACCCTGATGATGTCGCTCGCCCTCACCCACACTCCGCAGGACGTGCAGTTCTATTGCCTCGACTTCGGCGGGGGTCTCGCCTCGGTCGGCGGTCTGCCGCACGTCGGTTCCGTCGCCGGCCGGCTCGACCGCGACCGAGTGCTGCGCACCGTCGCGGAGATGACCCAGCTGCTGGAACGGCGCGAGAGAGTCTTCGCCGATCGCGGCCTCGAGTCCATGGCCGCGTACCGGGCGCTGCGTGCCGAGGGCGCCGTCGACGACCCCTACGGTGACGTCTTCGTCGTGGTCGACGGCTGGGCCACACTGCGCGGCGAGTACGAGGACGCGGAAACCGTCCTGATGGACCTTGCCGCCCGCGGCCTGGCCTTCGGGCTCCACCTCGTCGGCTCCGCCGTGCGTTGGTCCGAGTTCCGTCCACGGCTGCGCGACATGATGGGGACCAAGCTGGAGCTGCGGCTCGGCGATTCGGTGGAGTCGGAGGTGGGCTCGAGGATCGCCGCGAGCGTTCCCCACCAGCCGGGCCGTGGTCTGGTGGCGTCCGGCCACCACTTCCTGTCCGCGCTGCCCCGGATCGACGGCTCCGCCGGGACCGAGGACCTGACCGCGGCGACCCGGGCGGCTGCCGCGGAGATCAACACCTTTTGGACCGGGCGCCCGGCCCCCGAGGTGCGGCTGCTGCCCGCCCGGCTGCCGGCCGGCCAACTGCCGTCACCGCCCGCAGACAGTGAGGAACTACGGCTGTGCCTCGGTCTGGACGAACAGCGTCTCGCACCCGCCTGGCACGACTTCGGCACGGCACCCCACCTGATGGTCTTCGGCGACGGCGAGACGGGGAAGACCAACGCCCTGCGCCTGGCCATCCGTGCCGTCCTCACCCGCTACACCGCCGACGAGGCGCGCATCCTGGCCGCCGACCCCGGACGCGGCCTACTCCGGGACATCCCCGAGGCCTATCGGGTCGGCTACGCGGTGGACGGACCCGCTCTCACGGAACTCATGAAGTCGGCCGCGGTGTCGCTCGGCAAACGTGTTCCCGGTCCGGAGATCACGCCCGAGCAGCTGCCCCGGCGCGACTGGTGGCACGGGCCCCGGCTGTTCGTCGTGATCGACGACTACGACCTGTTCTCCAGCACCCCCGGCATGCCCTCGCCCACCTCACCGCTGGTGGACCTGCTGGCCCAGGGCCAGCACATCGGCCTGCACCTGATCGTCGCGCGCAGCTCCTCCGGCGCCGCCCGAGCCATGATGGACCCCATGCTGCGGCGCGTGTGGGAACTGGGCAATCCGGCCCTGCTGCTGTCCTATCCCAAGGAAGAGGGCAAGTTCATCGGTGAGGCCCGGCCGCGCCTGCTGCCCCCCGGTCGCGCCCAGCTGGTCACCCGGCGCTCGATCGGCCTGGTGCAGCTGGGGCTGGTGACCTCTCCCTGACCACCATCCGCCCGCCCGACGCCCATGACCGCCACGCACCCGACTCGTGTTCCCGCCACTCCTTCCCGCAGCGGAGCAACTCCATGACGACCTCACCCCCGATGAGCAGCCCGGCCGTCCCAGACCTGTGCCGCCTCACCGTAGAGGGCTTCGCGGGCCGTGCCGACCTCGCTGTGCCGGTCACCATGCCGCTGGCCGCGCTGCTGCCGGTGCTGTTGCGGCAGGCCGGGAAACCCTCCGGTGACGCAGCGTCCTGGACGCTCCAGCGGTTCGGCGAGCCGCCGCTGGACCTCGACGGCACCCCGCAGACCCTCGGCCTGCGGCACGGCGAGGTGCTGTATCTGCGTCCCGAGGCGGAGATTCTGCCGCCGCTGATGTTCGACGACGTCGCGGACGGTGTGGCGCACGTCGTCGAGGGACAGCCCGGTCGCTGGTCGCCCGGTGCGACCCGGTGGCTCTCCCTCGCCGCGGCCGGCCTGGCCGTCGTCGCCGCCGCCACCGTCTTGCTCGCCGCCCCGGGCGGTACCACGGCGGCAAGCGCGGGCCTGTCCGCCCTCGTCATGGGCACCGCCGCCGTCGTCGCGCAGCGCGTGCGGGCGGACCGGGCCGTCGTAGCCGTCGCCGGCTGCGGTGCCCTGGTCCTCGGCCTGGTCGCCGGCGTCGTCTCCACCCCCGCACCGGGCACCACGGGACTGCTGCTCGCCGCCGGCTGGCTCCTGGTTCTGTCCGGCGGGCTCCTGGCGCTGCGCACCCTGCCGCCGGTGGTACCGGCCACCGCCCTCGCCCTGGCGGTCACCACGGCCGCCGTCTGCGCGGTCCATGCCGCGGGCTGCTCGGCCGCGCAGGCCGCCGGACTGGTGGCGGGGGCCCTCTTCGTGCTCGGCCATCTCGCTCCACGGGTCGCGCTGCGCGCCGCCCGTCTCCGCGTCCCCCACCTGCCGCACGACGCCGAACAGCTGCAGCAGGACATCGAGCCCGCAGCGGAGGAGGACGTCCGGCGGCGAACCGTCGTCGCGGTCCTGCTGCTGGACGTCCTGGCCCTCACCACCGCAGTGATCTGCACCGCAGCATGGTGGTTGCTGTCCCTGGACGAGGCGTGGATCGACTGGACGCTGCCGCTGGTCTTCGGTGCGGCGTTGCTGCTGCGCGCCCGAGCGCTGACCGGTGTCATCCAGCGGATCGCGACCACGCTCGCCGGCGCCACAGCCCCGCTCTCGGTCGGGCTCACGCTGGGAACACGCCACGGCACCGGGGCATGGGCTGCGGAGCTGGTGGTCCTGCTCGTTGCCGCGGTGCTGCTGCTGTGGACGGCGCAGCGGCTGCCCGGCGGCAGGCTCCTGCCCGTGTGGGGGCACGTCGGCGACATCGCCGAGTGGGTGTTCTCCATCGCGCTGCTGCCGATGCTGCTGCAACTGGTGCACGTGTACGGCCGCCTTCGCTACCTGGCCAGTTGAGGGAGTGGCGTGCAGACACAACGGGATCACCTCCAGGCCTACCAGTTCGCGATGGGCCGTCTGGCCGCGGCACTGGTGACAGGACAGCCCGGCAACGGCGGCAGCCCTTACCGGCGCGGCTCTGTCGGCACCTTCTTCGGCGTCGTCCTCGTCCTGCTGCTCTGCGTCGGCTTCGCCGTGTGGGGCCTGATCGACCCGGTGGAGAAGAACACCTGGCGACAGCCGGGTTCGATCATCGTCGAGGAGCAGACGGGCAACCGCTACCTGCTGCTCGACGGCACTCTCCGGCCGGTGCGCAACTACGCATCCGCGCTGCTGCTGACCGGGCTCCCGGGCACCGTCCGCACCGCGTCACAGGAGGACCTGAAGGCCGTACCGCACGGATCGCCCGTCGGCATCGACAAGGCCCCGGACTCGCTGCCCACCCCCGGCAACGTGGCATCCGGCGGCTGGACCCGTTGTCTGCGCCCCGATCTGCCGACCCGTGAAGTGCTCGACCTGACGCCGTCCGGAACGACGCCAGTGTCCGCCGGCACCGCCGCCGTCGTCGCCGACCGCTCGGGTCACCGCTTCGTGCTGTGGCGCGGTGTGAAGTACTCGGCGCCCACGGAGGGCACCCTCATCGCGCTGGGCCTGGACGGGGGCCGGCCGGTGACCGCTCCCGACGACTGGCTGGCCGAGGTGCCGTCCGGCGTGCCGCTGAGGGCCCCGGCCGTCCCGCACGACGGTGACCCGGCCGGCCGGATCGGCGACGAGCCGGTGCGGGTGGGCCAGGTCCTGCGCACCTCTGACGCTCAGCAGCCCGCCTACGTGATGCTCAAGGACGGCATCGCCCGGGTGACGGCCACCGAGGCAGCCCTGCTCGCCTCGCGGCCAGGGGCACCGGCGCCGGCGACCGTCGACGCCGCCTCGCTCGCCGCCGCGCCCGTGGCCCCTCACCGGCCGGCCGCCACCCTCCCCGACCTGCGCGGAGCCCCCTTGTCGGGGCCGGCCGGCGCGCTGTGCCTGCGTCAGACGACATCCGGCGTCCACACCACCAACAGCCTGGTGCGGGAGTGGGGCAGTGTGGTCACCGCCAGGCGCCCGGTGCTGGTGGCGCCCGCGCACGGAGTTCTCGTCGTCGACCAGGACGACTTGAGCGCACGCGCCACCTCCCCGCGCACCTATCTCATCGACGACCAGGGCATCCTCTTCCGGCTCTCCGGCCGGGCGGCCCAAGACCTCCGGCTGAGCGGCCCCACCACCGCGATGCCCGGGCGGGTGTTGAAGCTGCTGCCGAACGGCCCCCTGCTGTCGCCGGACGCCGCCATGGCCACCGTGAAGGGAAAGTGAGCGTGCGACTCGACGGCACGCTGGCCACACGTCTGCGCAGCGGTCTGCGGCTGCGCCAGAGCGGTCACACGCTGCTGGTGCACCGCAAGGGCGGCCCCGACCCGGCCGCCCTCGCCCTGGCCGAGGGCCTCGCGGTGGACACCCACCACCGCGTCGTCGTTGCCGACCTGCCGGCCGACGCGCCGCTCACGGACTGGCAGGCGGCCGGCCGGCTGCTCGCCGACCGGACCGAGGGCATCCGCCTGGTCTTCGCGTACGCGGCGTCCTACGACACACGGCGTATCGGCCAGGCCGTCGCGGAGACCACGGGCGGCACTGTGCTGGCCGCGGACGGGACTCCCCGGATGCTCGCCGGGGGCGGTCTGTTCGTGCCCCGCGACCAGGGCACGGGCTGGCTTCGCTTCCGGCCGGGACGGCCGCCCGCGCCGGACTCCCGGCGGTTCCCCAAACCCCAGTGGGAGTTCGCCACTGCGGACGAGCCGTGGAGTCCTGAACCGGGAACCGTCGTGGAACCCATCGCCGGCGGGGTCTGGCTGCGCAGCACCGGGGACGAGCGGGTGATCGGCGTCCGGCACTGGCTGGTCGACCGTATCCCCGCCGGACTCGACACGCTGACGGTCGTCCTGGGCAGTCCCGGCGCACCCCCGGTCAGTCTCGCGGCCACCGTGCGACTGTGGCACAGTGTGCTGCCCTCGGCGCGGGCCTGGCTGCGGTTTCTCCAGCTCGGGCCAGTCACCCTTCCGGGGAACGTGGACTCGTGCGGCCAGGGCCTGGCCGACGCCGTCGGCGAACGGGTGGTCTTCTACGCGGGTGTGCCCACCCTGCCCCCGCACGCGGGTGACGGCACACCCATCGAGGTCCCCAATCACGACGGCACCGCTGCCTGGCGGCCCTTCGTCACCGAGATCCTCTACGTGCCGGGCACTGGAGAGACCCCGTCGCCGCCCATCCTTCTGGGTCTGCGCGCACCGGTGGAGGGAGCGGCCGAAACCTCACCGGGGGTGTACGCGTACACCCCGGACGCCGTCTTGGAGGTGGTGCAGAGCGGCCTGTGGCTGCGTCCGCCCGCCGAGCCGGCGGAGGGGAACCGGGTGCGCCGCGTGGCGGCGGCGCCGGGCCGTGCGGCGATCCTCTACGACCGGCGGACCCCGGATGGCGGAGCACGGCTGCGCCTGCTGGCCGAGGACATGCTCCGTCAGCTCGACCCCGCGCTCCGCGACGCCTTCCGCCTCGCCCCGGCGGACGCGCCGGGGGCCGCCCTCGGCTGGAGCGACACGGACTGGTGGGCCGCGGCCGACGACGGCACCGCCCGCCGGGCACCGGGGGCGGCTGGGGGTCGGCTGGACACGGCCGAGCCGGAGACCACTGGAACGCGGCACGCGTCGGCCGGGCGTCCGGCCGCGTCGGCGGAGGCATCCGGAACGGCCGACGGGACGCGGTCGCGCGTACCGCGGCTCGCGCGGGACGCGGCGCGTACCCCGGGGGAGGCGGCGCCGGACGTTCCCGGGGTGCTGACACCGGCCGGGCCGCCGGTTCCCGGTTCGTCGCGGACGGGGGGCCGTCCACCGCTTTCCGTGGACGGTCCGGTGTCCTCACCGGGTGGGGTGGGGTCCGGTGAGGAGCCGGAGGGCGCTGGTGCGGTGCCTGCGGGGCCCGCCCCTTCGGCCGCGTCGCCTGTCGGGCCGTACGAGCCCACCCTGCCCGGCGACGGACCCGGCGGGCCGCCGCCCTCCGCGCACCAGGCCGCGCCGTCGGCTTCCGGAGCGGCGGCCCCCGCACCCGGGCTGCTCCCGGGCATCACCCCCGCAGTGAACGCCGCCCCGGACCTCGGTGCCGGGCTCGCAGGTGCCTTCGCGCCGCCGGTCGTGCCCGCGCCGGGCGTCCCGCCTGCGGTCGACGGGCCTTCGGTTCCGGGTTCCGGGCCGTCGCCCGGTGCTTCCGGGCTCCCGCCGTCGCCCGCCAGTCCGGCCGACGCCGCCATGGCTCCACCTTCCACCGGCTCGCCGGCCGCCGCCGGCCAGGCTCCGACCGGCACGGCCCGGCCGGCCGGTGACCCGACGGCGCCGTCCGCACCCGCTGCGGTGACCGAGACGTCCCCGGTGCCCGCAGGCCCCGGGGCGGCTGCAGCCGGTGGTTCCAGGCCCGCGCCGCCCGCCGCGCCGGCGTTGCCCCGCTTGCTGCGGCTGGAATCGGACGCTGTGCCCGCGTCGGCGGAGCCTTCTGCCGTGCCGGAGGAGCGGGCCGTGCCCTCGGTGCCGCAGACGCCACCGCTCGCTGCCGCATCGGCCGCATCGGGTGTCCGGGTGCAGCCGGTGCCGGCCGCCGCGGCGTGCGCCTTGCCCCAGGCCCGCGGACTCGCACGGGAACGGGAGTGGGTGCGGAAAAAGTTCGGCGCCCGGTTCAACGAACTGTCAGGGTCGATCTCCCGGGTCCTGTCCGAATCCCCCGGTCTGCAGGCAGGGGCGAAGGACGACGCCATGGACGTCCTGACCGACCTCACCTCGGCACGGCTGTATCTCACCGGCGATCACACGGCGCTGGACGCCGCCGTGCGCGGAGCCACCACCGGACCCCACGTACCGCTGGCGCGTTGCGTATACGCCGGACTGCTCCGGCTGCCCTCCTACCGGGGCCCCGTCCTGCTCCAGGCCCGTGCCACCGCCGCGGAACTGGCCTGGTACGAGGAGGACCGCCGGATCACCGAGTGGTCCTTCTGCGTGGCGGGCACACAACCGTCCGACGCCGAACCCGGCGCCGCCGACTTCGTGCTGTGGTCCATGACCGCGCGCCGCACCCGCCTGCTCGACGCCTCGGTGCCCGACCGGGTGGTCTTCGTGCCGGGCACCGCCTTCAAGGTGCTGCGGACCGACACCGAGGGCCACCGGCCCACCGTCCTGCTGCGCGAACTGTCCGCATCCGAGACCGCACGAGACGCGACCGGCGCCGCGCAGCAGCGCGTGCCCCTCGACGACCTTGCGCTGGACGGCCTGTCCCAGGCGCTGGAACAGCTGCGGGCCCACCGCTCGCGTCCAGCGGAACCGTCCCCCGCGCGGGCAGCCCGCGCGGCGCTGCTGGGCGTCGCGCCGGGCCTGGTCCCGGCGAACGGCCCCATCCCGCCCACCCCGACGAGCGGCGGGACGACGACCAAGGAAGTGGAAACGTGAGCCGGCAGGTCCTGACCGTAGCGTCCGACGGGCCGGGCGGATACCGGTCCATCGCCGCTGCCCTCCACGACGCGCGGGAGGGGGCACTGATCACCGTGGCGCCCGGCCGATACGCCGAGAGCCTGCACGTCACCGTGCCGGTTACCATCGCGGCGCAGGACAGCAGCCGACCGCCCGAACTCCACGCGGAGCGGGGCAGCGCCGTCGTCCTGGACGCGGAGGCCGTTGCATTGTCCGGCCTGCACCTGACGGGTGCCGACCCGGAGGCCCCGGTCGTGGACGCCCGGCGCGGGCAGGCGGCGCTGGACGGCTGCCGGGTGGCCGGTTCCGCCTGGGCAGGACTGCTGGCCTGGCACGAGGGCACGGTCGCGCTGCGCGAGTGCGAGGTCACCAACGCGCGCGGTGCCGGGGTCGTGGTGACCTCCGGCCGGGGCAACGTGGTGGAACGGACGCGGATCACCGACGTGGGATCCTCGGCCGTCGTGGTCGCGGAGCAAGGCAGACTGAGCGTCCGTGACTGCCAGGTGGAGCGAACCAGGGGCAACGGGGTCTGCGTGAACGGCGCCGCCCTGGTCGACGTGGAGGCCACCCGTATCGACGGGTGCGCCAAGCCCGCCCTGGCGGTGGAACAGCAGGCCCGTGCCGAGCTGTCGGACGTGCACGTGACCGGGAGCGCCGCGCTGGACGCCTATCTGACCAGCAGCGGCGAGACGCTTTTGAAGGACTGCCGGTTCACCGGCGCGGCCCAGCGGTCCGTGCACGTGGGACCAGGCGCGGCTCCGCTGCTGCGGGGCTGCGCCGTTGAGGGCGCGGGGGAGTACGCCGTGCACGTCTCCGCCGGCGCCCGGCCCCGCCTGGAGGAGTGCGCGATCACCGGCAGCCAGGTGGGCATCGCCGTCGAGGCGGACGGCTTCGTCGAGTGCGCGGGGCTGAACGTGACCGATGCCGCGCAGGCCGCGCTGCGCGTGGACGGGGCGGGCCGGGCGCTGCTGGAGCGGTTCACCGTCTCCGGGCGGCGGGGCCTCGCGGCCGTGGTACGTGCCGGGGGGCGCCTGGAGGTCCGCGACGGTGAGCTCGACGGCGCCGGTGGCATCGACCTCGACGACGCGGCCGAGGCGGAGCTGACCGGAATCCGGTTGCGGGTGCCGGGCGGGGCGGGACTGTCCCTGGGCGGCGCGTCACGGGCCACGCTCGTCGGGGCGGCGATGTCCGATTGCGCGGTGGTCGTCGGCGCCGATTGCGAACTCGTCGCGCGGGACAGTGAGTTCACCCAGTCCGATGGCGACGGCATCCGACTGGCCGGCGGCGGGACGCTGCTCGCGACCGGATGCCGCGTCACCGGCGCCCGCGGTCACGGTGTGCACATCACCCAGGGCGGCCGGGCCGAACTCACCGGCTGTGTGTTGACGGGCAACGCCGGGGACGGCGTGCGCGCCCAGACGGACGAGCCCGTCGTGGTGATCGAGTGTGAGATTCGCGACAACGGCGGCCGTACGCTGCGCGAATTGCCCGCGGAAGGTGGAACGGGCGCCGCTCCCGTCGCCGCGGGACGGGTGGACCCGACGCTCACGGTCGGCCCTCTCGCCGAACTCGAGGCCCTGGTCGGCCTGGAGAGCGTCAAGCGGGAGGTCACGGGGCTGATCAATGTCAACAAGATGAGCCAGCGGCGCCAGGAGATGGGCTTGCCGATGCCGCCGATGAGTCGGCACCTGGTGTTCGCCGGGCCGCCCGGCACGGGAAAGACCACGGTGGCGCGGCTCTATGGCGCCGTTCTCGCGGAACTGGGCATCCTGAGCCAGGGACACATCGTGGAAGTGGCGCGGGCGGACCTGGTCGCCCAAATCATCGGCGGTACGGCCATCAAGACCACCGAAGTGTTCAAGAATGCCTTGGGCGGAGTCCTGTTCATCGACGAGGCCTACACGCTCACGAACCAGACCCGCGGCAGCGGCCCGGACTTCGGGCAGGAGGCCGTCGAGACTCTGATGAAGCTGATGGAGGACCACCGGGACGAGATCGTCGTCATCGTGGCCGGCTACTCGGAGCAGATGGACCAGTTCCTCGCCTCCAACCCCGGCATGGCCTCCCGCTTCGCCCGCACGGTGGAGTTCCCCAACTACAGCACTGGGGAACTGGTCACCATCGTGCGCGGGCTGTGCGCCAAGCACTACTACGAGCTGGCCGACAGCGCCCTGGAGGCGCTGCAACGCTATTTCGAGGACGTACCCAAGGGGCCGACGTTCGGAAACGGCCGTGTCGCACGTCAGGTGTTCGAGGAGATGATCAGTCGGCAGGCCTCGCGCCTCGCCGCGGACCCGCCCGGGGACGACCACGCGCTGAGCGTGCTCACCGGCGACGATGTCCTCACCGTGCCGCCGGCCAGGACTGCGACGGAAACGGAGGAGCCGGCGGAGGAAGCCGCACCGGGCGGTAGGACGGCTGTGCGAGGACCGGCCGGGGCGCGCGCCGTCCGGCCGGACGCGGCGGTGCGCCGGCTGCAGGAGATGAACGGGCTGACATCGGCCCGTCAGGCTTTGACCGCGAGGCTGCTGCAGTTGGCCGGGAGCGACGCCCCCGCCGCGGACCTCGTCCGGTCGGCAGCTGTCGTCCTGGAGGGTGTTCCTGGCTCCGGCCGGCGGGCGCTGGCCGCCCGCTATGCCTGCGGCCTGGCCGAGCTGGGCCTGTCGGTCACCGGCCGCGTGGACCGGGTAGCGCTGTCCCGGGTGGGGGCCGGCTGGCCGGAACAGCCGCTGGCGTGGCTGCTCGCGGCCCGGGAGGAGAGCGCGGGGGGCGTCCTGCTGCTTGACGTCGATCCCGCGTTCGCCCGTCGGGAGGAAGCCGAACGCGGCGCGGTCGTCGAAGCGGTGACGACGGCCCTCCTTCGACCGGACGGCCCGGTGACGGTGCTGAGCGGCTCGGCTCCCCATCTCGGGCGGCTGCTGCGCGAACACGACGGCCTCGCCGCGTGTTTCGCCGAGTACGTACGTCTGCAGCCCTATTCCGCCGATGAACTCGTGGGACTGGTCGCGCGTCGACTGCGTGGCTGCGGAGCGGAGCTGACCGGCGAGGCGGAAGCCGCGCTGGTCGCCGAGTTCGGGCGCCAGGCCCCGCAGGGCGCGGCGTTCGGGGCGCACCGGCTCGCGGACTTGTTGGTGCGCCGTATCGTGACGCCTGTGGTGTCGCTCGCCGATCTGTACTCGACGGGGCTGCTGACCAGGCCGGAAGCGGGGTCGGCGGACGCTGCCGAGGTATCCGGGCTCGACCCCGCGGGGCGGGCGGAGACGGTGCCACTGTCCTGAGCACACGGGGCTCGCGGTCGTCCAAGGCCGCTGTCACCGTGCATCCATACCTCCACATCCCGGGCCCGGACAGAGACAAACAGGCAGAGTCGGCGGACAGGTGGACCTCATCGGCCGACACGCCGCAGGTGAGCGCCGCGGGCGCTCGATGATGACACAAGGTTCGTCGGCAGGTGCGAACTTGAGGCTCGCGCCCGCCCGAGTGCAGTACGAGACGAAGGGCAGGACATGGCACTGAGGACAAATGTCGATATCCAGGGAATGGTCGCCGCGCAGGGCGCCTTCCAGACCGCCGTGGACGAGACGGGCAGGACCCGCACGCAGATGGAGTCGCAGATCAGCTCGCTGGTCGCCAGTTGGTCCGGTGACGCGGCCACGGTCTACCTCCAGGCCATGACGGAGTGGCTGTCGGAGTACCAGCGCGTGTGCCAGGCGCTCCAGCGGATGCTGGAGACGCTGCAGAACAACACCAACCTCTATGGCAACGTGCACTCGGGCACCCAGTCCCAGGCGAGGGCGGTCGCCAGCGCCATGGCGACGCCCGGTCTGCCCGCCTTTCCCATCTGACCCGTGGCCACGGCTCCTTCCCGGTCAGCCATGAAGCACGCCCCCCATTTCCGAGAGGCCGAAAAATGACGTACTCCGTCGACCGTTCCAACGTGGACACCATCGTGGGTGAGATGTCCGCGATCACCAGTCAACTCCTCTCCACTCTGGAGCAGCTGGATAGCCAGGCGAAGATCCACCTCAGCCAGTGGACCAGTGAGGCCCAGGAGGTCTACACCCAGGTCAAGTCCCAGTGGGACGGCGCCGCGGCTCACATGGCCCAGCTCGCCAACACCGCCACCTCCACGCTCGGCCACATCAACGCCGCCTACACCTCGGGTGAGCAGCAGGGCATGCGGATGTGGGGTGCCTAGCCGTGCCCCTCGATGACCGTCCGACCAACGGTACTCCTCCGGGGGACTCCGACCGGAAGCCGTCGCCCGGCGCCCCCCCGGACGGCACGCAGTGGAAGGGGTCGACCCACTTCCCGGGCGGTACCGGCTCGCTCGGCGACAACGGGGCGACATGGCTGCACCCACCGATCCCCGGCGCGGGCGGCCCGGGAAAACCAACCACAGTGGACACCCCGTCCATGCTCCTCTACGCGTCGAACATGGAGTCGCTTCTGCCGCACATCGACGCCGCCATGGAACGCCTCGAACCGGTGGTGGCGGCAGCCGGCGGCCTCCCGGCGGGGCGGACGCTGCGTGCGACCGTAGGGTCCACGGAGAAGACCACCGGCAAGGCGGCGGGCTTGGTGAGCGCCTATTACTCCTCGCTCACCGACCTCAAATCCGGGGTGACGGATCTGGTCGCCGCCGTGCGTGACATGGCCAAGAAGTACGACCGTCTGGAAGACCTCAACCAGATGTCCGCCGCTCAGCTGCAGAAGTACATGCAGGACACGACGGCGGACTTCGACCAGCTCGACAAGCATCTTCCCACCGGCTCGGCCGGCGGAAGCGGAAGCGGAAGCGGCGGGGGCAGCGGAAGCTGAGTCCGCCCTGGCACCGTCATCACTGCAACGAGGACACACAGCATGCCCGACGACAAGTACAACAGCGGTGGGTTCACTCAGAACGACGACGGTGCCATCTTCTCCAACCTCAGCGACGATCTCGACCGTAAGGACGTCTTCGACAGCTGGGACTGGAAGCAGATCATGGCCGCCATCCTGGGCAGTTCTCAGGGCGGCCTCACGGAGGAGAACGCCAGCCACGCGCGGAGCATCGCGTACTGGCCGTCGCTGCAACAGGCGGCGGACGCGTTCCACTTCGTCCAGCGCACGCTGGAGCAGGTGGCGTCGGTGATGTCCGACCAGACCAAAGCACTGGCCGGTCCCGACGGCCCGTGGCGAGGTGACGCCGCCGATGTCTTCCACGACACGCTGGATAGCTTCTCCAAGCGCATCGCGGCGGCGGCCGACGCGTTGGCGGGCGGCAAGTCGGGGCAGCATTCGGTGCCCCAGCAGCTCGCCAACAACGCCGTCGCCCTCAAATGGGCCCAGGAGACGATCGTCGAGATCGATCACTGGTACGCCCAACTCTCGCTCCAGTACGGCAAATTGCACGGTAAAAGAGTCAGCTCGATGAGTGACGGCCGGATACCCATCCACGACGTTACCGTGGGCGGGCAGTTGCTGGAACCGATGATGCAGCATGACATGTATCAGGTCGCGGCGTCACTGTCGGGTGCCTACGACCTCACCGTGGACAACGTCAAACTCCCCGGGTCGGTGAGCGGCCCGCGGACCAACGGCAGTTTGGACACGCCGGACCAGCCCGCGGTGGAGGCGCCGCCGGACACGGGCGGGGGTGGCGGCCTCACCGTCCCCCCGGTCGACAGCGCTCTCGGCACGGGTGGAGGGGGCGGAGTTCCCGGGTTCGGCGGGGACACGTCCGTACCCGGACTTGACGACACCGGAGGTGCGGCCAGTCCGTTTCCCGGCAGCACCCTTGCCACCGATCTCGGCGGCGGTGCGGGGAGCGTGCCGTCCTTCGATCCTGGCAATCTGGACCGGGCGCTCAACCCGGGCGGTACCGCTGATCTCGACGCCTCGCCCAGCCCCTTCCCCGGTGCCACGGGGCTGCCCGGTGGTGACACGAGTGCCCTTCCGGGCGGGGATCTGCCCAATGACTTCGCCGCCAGCCCCTTCCCGGGTGCTACGGGGCTGCCTGGTGGTGACACGAGTGCCCTTCCGGGCGGGGATCTGCCCAATGACTTCGCCGCCAGCCCCTTCCCGGGTGCTACGGGGCTGCCCGGTGGTGACACGAGTGCCCTCCCGGGTGCCGCGACGGCCTTCCCGGGAGACACCGGCCTTGCCGAAGGCGGTCAGACCCCGTCGACCTTCACGGCCGCTCCTTTCCCGGGAGTGACCAGCCTGCCGACGGGCGACACGGCCGACGTGCCGCCCACGAGCAGCGGGCTCACGGACGCGTCGGCGTCACCGTTCGATGATGCCGGCCTACCCCAGGACTACCCGGGCGACCTCGGTCTCGGCTCATCCGGCACCGCGCCGGCGACGGGTGACCTGCCCGTGGACACGACGCTGCCCTCAGGGTTGCCGGGCAATGTCGCCCTGGAATCGCCGGGAACCCTTCCGGAGACGACTCCGCAGGAGTTCCCGGGTGTGGGGGAGGCCGG
>NZ_JBEXKG010000020.1:0-41788 GCF_040609555.1 Streptomyces sp. NPDC004658 | reverse complement strand
CCGGGTCTGGTGCGGGGCAGTCGCAGGGTGGTGCGGGGATGCCGTACATGCCGGGTATGGGTGGCTTCGGTGGTGCGGGTGCGGGGCAGACCGCGGCGGTGGAGCCGCCGGACGCGTCGGGGCTGCTGGAGCCGTCGTCGGTGCCGTGGGGCGAGGGTGTGGGCGGTCCGGGGGATGTGTCGGACTTCGGTGGTGTGCCGGTGGAGCCGGGTGTGACGGGGGAGGTGTCGGGTCTGGATCTGCCGGAGACGACTCCGCAGGAGTTCCCGGGTGTGGGGGAGGCCGGGTCTGGTGCGGGGCAGTCGCAGGGTGGTGCGGGGATGCCGTACATGCCGGGTATGGGTGGCTTCGGTGGTGCGGGTGCGGGGCAGACCGCGGTGGCCGAACCGCCGGACGCGTCGGGGCTGCTGGAGCCGGACAGCCTGTTCTGGGACGACGAGGTTCCCGGCGAGGACCCCGGGGAACCGGTCGCGGGCGCCGCCCCGACGGCCGGAGCCGCCGGGGCGGCCCTGGATCTGCCCGCCGCGGGCGCTGCGACCGCACTGTGGGCCACGGCGCTCGGTGGCCGGCACGTCCCGGATGGTGAGCCCCGTGCCGTCGGAGCCGGACGGGAAGCCCAAAGGAGCGGGCAGGACGGCGAGCCGGTCCTGTCGGCGAACGTGTGGGGCGACGATCAGGGCGACGCGCCCGTCGAGTCGGCCCTCGACACCGAAGCGACAGGCGCCGTTCCGGCGGGGCCTGTCACCTCGGCCACCCTGCCCGCACCGGATGCCTTCGCGCCGACTGCGTCTGTCCCGCCCCCCTCGCCCGACGACAAGGCCGGTCTGGCCGCCGCGGCACTCGGGGGTGCCGCCCTCGGCGCCGCGGCCGCCCTGTCCCGGCACGCGGAGCACGGAGAGGACCGTGCCAGGGCAGCGGCGTCCGTACCGGAGAACCTCGAGGACCCCGAGGATCCGGAGGACACGGCCGCCTGGGACCGGACCGACACCACGCTGATGCCCTTCCTGATCTCGACGGCGAAGGGCCAGGAGCCGGCCCGGACGGGCGAGGGGTCTCGCTCCCGGTACTCCGGCGAAGTGCCCGAGACCTGGTCGGGCGTGGCCGTGGACGGCGCCGGCGCACCGGCCGGACCGGCTCGGGCGACATGGCGGCCCGGCCGTTCCGATGCCGCGGCGCCGTCGAACGGTGGGGTGCCGCTGGGGTCCGACCAGCCATTGTGCGGGGACTTCTCGGAAGAGGAACTCGAAGCGCTCGAAGCGGGTCAGACCGCCGAGGCCAAAGCGGAGGCTGACGAGGAGGAGAAGAAGGAACACACCGTCGCTGACCTCCTGGTCCAGCGCCGGGACGTGTGGGGAGATGCCGTCGGCGGCGACGACCTGGGCTGACGAAGACCCGGGCAGCAGGTACGGGAGGGCACGACAGCGGGGAAGGAAGGGACGTTGCGGCGCCAGGTCGTGGCACGGCCCCCCGGCCTTGTTGTTGTCTGCGGAGAAGCAGACCGCCGCTCCGTTGCCCTCCGTTGGCACCGTGACCGTCGCGGCGGCGAGTGACCGTGGAGTGACAGGTGTCGGGATACGAGCAGGAGATCGAGCGGCTTCTCGCCGAGTACAACAAGGAGAGGGAGGAAGCGGAGGAGAACCGTCGGCGTATCAACGCCCTCACTGCGACCGCAACGTCCCGGCGCCGCGAAGTGAAGGTCACCGTCTCCGCCAGAGGGGAGGTCACCGAGGTCGACTTCCCGACCGGTGCGTTTCGCCGCATGACTCCCAAGGAACTCGGCGAGCTCATCCGGTCCACGATCTCCGAGGCCCGCGCTCAGGCCCTTCAGCAGGTCGACGAACTGCCCATGGGGAAAATGCTGTTCGGTCTCAAGCCGTCCGAGCTGCTGACCGGCAACGTCGACATGAACAGCATCCTGCCCAGTGATCCACACACCAGTGACCTGGTGCGCGACTACCTGGAGCATGGGTTCGCCGGCTCGGACCGGCTGATGGAGGACTGACTCTGACCGGCTCGGACCGGTTCCCGCAGGACTGACACCGCGACTGCGGTTCCCATCCCGTACGTCGGCGCGGGGAACCGCAGTCGCGGCGCGTGCGCGACCGGTCAGTGCGCGGTGCCTGCCGCCCACACGGCGGTGCCGGACCGGGAGAGGATCACCACGTTCCCGTCGCTCTGGATGACGAGTTCCGCACCGGTGTTGCCCGCGGTGCCGGATGTCCACAGGCTGGTGTGGTTGGCGCTGTAGACGGCCAGGTTGCCATCGTCCTGGAAGACGGCGTAGTTGCCGCTGCCTTGCGTGTGGGATGACCAGCGGATCGTGCCGTGCTCGTCCGAGATGACCAGATCACCGTCGGCTCGCATGGTGATCCGCATCCGGTCGGAGGCGACGGACTCCCCGGAGTGCAGGACGTACGTGGCGTTGACGACCTTGGTCGACCAGTTCCGCTGTGTGCTGGCCGGCGCCAGGGCCGGAGTCGCCGCGGCCGCCGTCCGGGCCGTGGTCTGCGGCTGTGCCTGCGTTGTGGCCTGACGGGCGGTGGACGCCTGCGTGGAGGCGTGGGACGCGGTGGACGTCTGCGGGTGAGACGTCTGCGCGCTCGCGTGACTGGATGCGGTGGCGGTGGTGTGCGTGGACGCCTGCGGCTCCCGCGCCTTGTCCCCCTCGGCGGGAGCCGTGGCCGTGGATGTGGCGGCGTGGCGCGCAGCGGCCATCGTCGACGCATGCGCGGCGTGCCCGGCCCCCGAGGCGGACGCGGCGGGCGTCGACGCCAGGCCGGTGGCTCGCTTCTCCTGAGCCGGCCGGGGGACCGTGACGCCGTGCTGCGGTGCGGTGTGCGCGTCGTGCAGCGGGCTCGCGGACGTGGAGGGCCGCGCTGTGGGGTGCCCCGGCCCATGGGAGCCGGGGTGTCCAGCCGCCGTGTCCCCGTGACCGGTCGTCGTCCCGGAGGCTGAGCCGTGCCGGTCACCGCCCGGGAGCGTCGGCGACGTGCCGCCCCGCGCGGGAGCGGTGGGCGTCGTCGGTGCGGGGAAGGTGATGTCCGCGCCGGCGTTCCCGTCGGCCACCGGTGCCGATGTCGCGCCGCCCGAGCCGTGCCCGGCCCCTGCCACCGCCACCTTATCGAGCGCATCGGAGGCGTCCGTGGTCTTCTTCTCGCCACCGCTCAGCAGGGGCACGGAGACCAGGACCGCACCGGCGACAGCGGCGGCGGCCACCAGGGGCCAGTGCCCCGACTTCCCGGGCCGGGACGCGGAGGGTCCCGCCGCCTCCTCGCCGGCCGTGCTTGCCGGCTTCGTGGTCCGCCCGTCGTCCGGACGGAACGTGCGCGCGGCGACCTCGGCTTCCGCACGCACCGCGGCGTCCGGTATGGCCGTCACCAGGGGGCGTACGGTCTCCTCGCCCGGCGCGGCGACCGCCCCCGCGGCCGGGGCGCCGACACGTGTGAGCGCTTCGGACACGGCCGCTCCGTCGAGGTCGCCCTCGTGGAGGGGCAGTGCCACGGCTCGTCGGATGTGCGGCTGTCCGGAGGCGGCCGCTGCGGCCGGGGGGCCGCCGGGCTGGGGTGTGCGTACCATCGATGGTCCTTCTTCCATGCTCGGTTCTTCGGTTGCGCGTTGGTCTTCGGCCCGGGCCGACTGCCGGCACCGTCAGGACGCCGGTCCGGGGGCGGACGGCTCCGCGCCGGTGAGGGAGGCGACGGACGACCCGGGCGTCGTCACCGGGGGTGTGAAGGTGATCGCGACCGCTTCCGAGGCGCGGGCAGCGGTCGCCACGGGGCGTCGCGCCGCGGCGGACTCGTCCCGTGCCTGGTGGGGCGACGGCCCCGCGACGGCCTCCGGTCCGTTCTCCATGTGGCCGGATGAGGACTGCGCAGGCACCGCGCCGGCGGGCGCTTCGGCCGTGGGCCCGATGGCGGGTTCCGCCGCGGGTAGGACCGGTTCGACGGGGGACTCGCCAACGACGTCCGCATCGGGGGCAGTCTCCACGACCTGAGGAGCGGACGGGGCCGGAGCAGTCGCGTTGGGGCCGGACACGTCCGGAACCGGCGCCGCGGGCGCCGCCGTCGCCCGCTGGTCCTCCCCCGGCGGCACGGAGGCCGGTGACGAGGAGGCTACCGCCAGGGCAGCGGCCTGTGCGGACACCGTCTCCGCGAGGACGGAACTGGAAGACGGTCCCGTGTCCTGCCAGCCGCGGGGCGCCAGAGCGAGCCCGTGCCGCACCGCCAGCCGGCGCATGCCGTTCAAGACCTCGTCGCCGGCCTCCCCGTGCAGGCGGATCTGTGTACGGTCGCGCACATCATCCTGAAGGGCGGAGAAGAGCCGTTCCAGCGGTTCCCAGACCGTGTCGGGGAGCGCCTGGTCCGGCAGGCCGATCTCCACGGCCATCACATCCGGCATGATGGGTCGCGTCACCGTCTCCGCGGGCGGCGCGCTACCGTTCGGGCCGATCCACAGGCCGGACCGGGTGACCACGACTTGCCACCTGCGGTCCAGCAGCATGGCACCGGGTTCCAGCGCAGGCCGTAGCCCGCTGACCGGCGGCCGCCAGGTGCCCAGGCGCACGGCACCCCCCGTGGCCCCTTCCGGTTCGCAGACGACCTTTTCGATGTATGGACGCCAGGTGGGCTCACCGGCCCCGTCGATGAGCATGGTGCGCGGCGTGAGCGGCCCCGTCGGCGCGGGACGTGCCGGATCGCTCACCAGGAGGGGGAGTCCCGAGCCCACCTCCACCGGTACCCCGAGCAGGTACGCCACCTGCCGGCCCACGGGGAGCAGATCGCTGCCGTCCGCGGAGACCAGGAGCACCGATTCCCGTACGGTTGCGGGCAGAGCGGCCAGCACGTCAGCGACGGCCTGTGCGGGGACCGGGCGGGTGTGCGCCGCACCGACGAGCAGCAGCGGCTGCTCCGCCTGGGGCGGCACGGCGTACCGTAGCGCCTCGACCCCTTCCGGCGGAGTGCCCGCGGGCAGGATGAGCAGTCCGGCCGGTACCTGTTCCACGACGAAGCCGCCCGCGACGGACGGTACGACCCGCTCCACTGCCGGCTGCCACTGGGGCGCGGGGTGACGGGAACCGACGCTCACCGGTTCGCGGCCGGGCGAGAACCGCCGCCAGCCCCCGTGACGTCCTGGCAGGCTCGGCGCGAAGAGAGTCCCGCCCGGGGTGACCAGAGCGGCACCGAGCGGCGCCAGTACGTCTGTTCCCATGGCGTCGCTGAGCAGACGGGCGGCGGCCGGCCGGTCCGCCGACTCCGCAGCCCCGCCCGACATGACCAGGCGAATCAGCCGTCCCGTCGGCGGGGACGGCTTCGTCAGCACGGGCTGCAGCCGCGCGCACAGCGCCTCCGGATCGCCGAATCCGGCACTCACCAGGATGGTGATCTCGTCTTCGGTGGTGCGTAGCCGTGCGGCCGTCTCGGTCAGCGCCTCGTGCGGCCCGCCGGCGGTGTGGACGAGGTGCACGCCGTGCGCTTCGCTGATCGCAAGCTGTCCACGGGCGGAGGAACGCCGACCGAAGCGCCCGCTCACCGGCGCCCCTGCGGACGGCGGGCACGGGGGTGTTCCGGGGACACGCCGGGGCTCCCCAGGAACAGCGGTCTGTCGAAGGGTGCGGTGAGCGTCACCCGCCGGAACATAGCGCAGGGCCGACGCGCCGGACCGGCCTCGTGTCCCGCCCCGTACGCGGTTGTGAACGGGCCGCTCGGCGTGCTGTCGTCGTGTCTCATCTGGGATGTCGCCCGCGCATACCGGCCGCCGGACCGGCCGACCGGGGCGTGACCGTACCGCCGAGCCCGGGACGTAAGTGCACACCGGCGTGCACGAACGGGTTGTCACCGGCGCGGGGAAGCGGCCGAGGGGTTAGCGTGCGACCAAAAGTGAGCCGGCCGGTGACATCGCGTCATGGCCTTGTAAGCGCGCGTCGGTTCGGTTCGGCAAGCGGTGTCGTGGAGGTGTCAGGTGGCCAGGTCCGGAGCGGATCCCGAGAAGCTCGGACAGCACGCGGAGGCGTGGCACTCGACGGGCATCGACTTCCGTGACCTGCAGAACCGTTTCGGTACGTTCCTCGAGAATGTGGCGGCCACTGTCGACCGGTCGGACCCCGTTGCAGCGGCCTTCTGGGAGCGCTGGCACTCCGGGTTCCGGGGGCTGATGGGCGTACTCGAGAGCAGCAACAAGGTGCTCGACGGCACGGGGGCGGGACTTCGCCTGATGGACAAGGGATTCACGGGCATCCAGAACACCACCGAGGATGCTGCTCGTCGGCTGGCGGGTGGTATGGGTGATGGTCTGCCTGGTGGGCCGGCGCGACGCTCGTAGGGTGGTGGGGTGAGGGATGGGTGCTCTGGAGGGGAATCTTCCCCCGGGGGTCAAAAAGCTCCTGGTCGCTTTGACGGGGATTTATTACCCGAATATTCCGCATGAGAAGTGGTTCGAGATGTCGAACCAGTTGCGGGGTTTGGCGGATCATTACGCGGGTGTGTTGCGGGAGGTCAGTCCGTCGGCGGCGTTGGTGTCGGATGCGTTGGAGGGGCCGGCGGCTGAGGAGTTCTCGGCGCATGTGCGTCGGTTGAAGGCGGTGTTGCCGCAGGGGGTGAAGGCGGCGCGGGATCTGAGTGCGTCGTTGCGTGAGACGGCCGTGCAAGTGCAGTACGCGAAGTACATGATTTTGGTTCAGTTGATTTGGCTGGCTTACACGGTTGCGGAGTTGCTGGCGTTCGGGTTGCCGGAAATCGCGGTGGCGGTGTCGCGTGGTGTGGTGGCGGTGGTGCGGCAGATCGCGTGGCAGTTGTTGAAGGCGGTGACGACGGGTGCGGTGGTGGGTGGGCTGATGGAGCTGGGTGTTCAGCTGGTCCAGATGTGGCAGGGGTTCAGGGACCGGTTGAGCTGGAAGGATGTGGCGCTGCAGGCGGGGTGGGGTGGTCTGGGCGGGGCTTTGGGTGGGTTGTTCAGTGAGGTCGGCCGGATGTATGCGCCGAAGCTGGCGGGTGGTCTGCTGGGCACTGTGGCGCTGCAGGGTGCCGGGGCGGCGGCGCTGACGGGGCTGCAGGTCGCGCAGACCGGTGGGGACGACGAGACGGGGTGGTCGCTGCTGGCGGGGTTCGTGGGCAGTCTTCCCGGTGGTGGGCGGCATGGCCGGGGTACTGGGGTGCATGTGGAGGGGCTGGGCGGGCATCTGGGCTGGATGCTGGATCCGCATCTGGCGGGTTCGGGGGAGTGGGACGACTTCCATGGCGTGGAGCTGCCGGCGGAGCAGCGTGATGGTGCCGGGGTGCGGTCGGTGTGGGAGAACACCAGGGGCAGCAGCGGCAGCAGGGGTGGTGGGGATGGGGAGAGCGGTGGGGGTTGGCGTGGTGTGGCGGTGCGGGAGGGTGTGCCGGAGTCGTTGATCGCGGGGTTCGAGAGGTGGGTGGAGGGTCAGGGGGGTTTGCCGGGGCGCGTGGTGGACCGGCTGGCTGCTCGTGCTGTCGCGGCGTATGCGGGTGGTGGCGCGGAGGGTGACGGGGCGGGGCAGGTGCCGGGTGCGGGGCAGCTGCGGCAGTGGGCGGTGCAGGAGCTGGCGGTGCACCGGGCGCAGGAGCATCTGGATGAGGTGTTCGGGGGGTGGCGGGATTCGCCGGCGGCGGCCGGTCTGGATGATGCCGCTCTGGTGCGGGTGCACCGGTACGCGGACCGGTCGCTGCAGGAGCGGCTGCGGGAGGAGGGGTATGCGCGGGCGGTGGAGGGGGTACGGGGTGTGGGTGCGGCGGCGGGCCGGGTGCTGGAGGTGGCGGGACTCGGAGGGGATCGTGGGCAGGCTGGTTATGAGGCGGTGCTGAGCGCTGCGGCCGAGCGTGATACGCGGATCCAGCACGCGCTGGGTGAGTTCGACCGGGTGCTGCCCGCCCCGGTCCGCGCCGGTGACACCACCGCCGGTGACGCCACCGGCGGTGGTGCTTCGGCCGGTGGTGCTGCGCGGGGTGCGGGAGTGGGGGACGGGGGCGCGCAGTTGTCGCCGCTGGGTCATGCGGTGTTGCGGCGTGCTTTCGCCGAGCGGCTGACCGCCGGGCACGACGCGGTGTTCACGCAGCCCGGCCCGCTCGCCGGGCACCATGCCGAGGGAAGCCAGGTGGCCGGGGGTGGCCAGGATGCGGCGGTCGGTGGCGGTGCCGAGGCTGGGGATGCGGTGCGGGTGTGGGAGCGGGAGGTGCGCACGCAGCTGCGGCATCTTCCCGTGCATGCGGTGACGCAGGCGGCGAAGGAGCTGGCGGCCGAGCATGCCCTGCGTGTGGTGGGCGAGGCCGCTGCGGGCGGGGCGTGGGCGGACAGCACGCGGCACCTGGGGAAGGGCTTCGTGCGGGCTTTCGGCCTGGACGACGCGACCGCCTTCCGTGCGGGGGCGGCGGCGGGGCATGTGCAGCAGAGTGCGGCGCTGCACCTTACCCTGCAGGCCGGGCAGCGTCTGGACCACTGGACCGCGCAGGCCCTGCAGAGGTCCACCGCCACCACGGGCCAGGCCATGTTGCGGCACCTGGCGGGTATCGCCGGGATCGGCTCCGGGACGGGGCGGCTTTCCGCGGTGGACGTGGTGCGGCAGGCGGTGACCGAACAGGGCGCCGCACACCACCTCGCCCTGGCGGTGGCGCGTGAGCGTGCGGTCAGCGACGCGCAGAGCGATGCCGGGCGGCTGGCCCGTTCAGCGGGGCTGCCCACGCCTGCGGTCACCCGGGTCGTCGAGCATCACGCGGACACCATCGGCAAGCTGTTCGACGCCACGTTCGCCCCTGCGCACGACGACCTGGCGGGTCCGGGGCCGCTGGACGACCGGCTCGCCGTCTTCAACGAGCGCCGTACCGCCCTCACCCATGACCTGAACAAGGCCCTGACCACCAGCACCCCTGCCGCCGCCTCCGGGCACCCCGAGACCGTTTCCCGGGACACGACCGCCGCCACGAACTCCCTGCGTCCCGTCCGCGGTCTGCTCCCGGACACCCAACCCGTCAAGCCCCGGCCCGCCACCGAAACCAGCGCGGACACCACCCCCCATATCCCCCGCGCCGGCCGGGATGCCAACCCCGGCATCCACACCGAGACCGGCCCTGCCCCGCTGCCGGGCCTGGAGGGCAGCACACCCCGGGCACGAACGAACCGGCCGGTGCAGACGACCGCCGCCGCCGAGGCCGGAACTGCCCACCCGCCGTCCTCCGCGCCCGTGAGGGGCCTGCTGCCCGACACCTCGTCCGCCAAGCACCCCTATGGTCCCGCCCGGCTGGACGCCCTCCTGGAAGGCGAGGGACAACAGAACACTCCGTACTGGGTACTGCGGGCGGAGACAGCCACCGCTGACACCGACGCCCTGCAGCAGGAGGCGCTCCGCCGACGGCTGGCACGGCTGGAACCGGGCACCCCGGAGCACCAGCGCGTACAAGCGGTACTCGACACCTGGACGACACCCCAGCAGACGTCGGCCCCGCGCGCGAGCGAGGTACAGGCCGGCCGTCAACCGGCTGCCGGACCTGGCGAATTGCGCATGCCCGCCGCAGCGGAGCGCGATGCCGAGCACCTTCGACCGGATCCCCTGCCCGCTGTCCGCGACGTCGAGCGGAACGACCTTCCTTGGCGCCACGAGGCAGCCCCGCCCCGGCGACAGGGCGAAGCGGACGCAGGGACCGCGACAGCCCACGAGAGCGCGGAAAGCGCAATCCCCCTCGGATCCCAGGCGTCGGAGAGGGGGTCACGACACCGTGCCGCGGAGACAGCCAGGTACGTTGAGACCTGGCGAGTCCGGGAAACCGTCGCGTCCTCGGCCGAGCGCCTCGTGGCCAGAGCGGCGAGCGAATCCTGGCAGCAAGCTGTGGCGGAGTACGCACCGCGCTTCTCCGACGCCTTCGGGCTGACGGACCCGGACGGCAGGCCGTTGCTCCGCGCGGCGAGCCGTGCCGAGATCGACCGGGCAGCGGACACCCTCACCCGGCGGGCACACCAGGCCATCGACCATCGCATCGCCACCGGCCCCGCGATGGCCACCTGGCCGAGCGGCCAGGCACACCGTGTTGTCGGAGATCAGCTCACCGAGCGGACGGCGGCCCTGCACCTGGCGATGGCGCGCGCCCGTGCCCACGCCGCCGCCGACGCCCTACGGGAAACGAACGAGCTGCTGTCCGGTACACACGTGACCGAAGCGGAGATCCGGCAGCTCGCGGACGACCACGCCCGCCGGGTCACCGACCGCTTCGACACCCTCTTCCACGGCGACCTCGCGTGGGAGGCCCCGGACGAGCACATGCCCCGCTGGTCGGAAGCTCGCGGTGGACTGACCGGCGACCTGCGGGCCCGCGTCCGCGAGGACATCGTCACTCTTCTGCCTCCTGACGAGCCGTCCGCCCAGGGGAACAGCACCCTTGTGGCCGAGCCGGCTCCGCGTCGGCCTGAGGCCGCCGCACACCACACCACTCACGTCCTCGTCGCCCGGCTGTACGCGGCGTCCGTTCTCAGTGCCTCTTCCCTGCCCGAGGCCCGCCGTGACGAGTACCAGCAGCACCTGGACAGCGCGTTCGACACCGTCTACCAGCAGCTCTTCGAACCGGCGACGGCCGCGCCCCGCGAATCCCACGACACGTACGCGGAAGCGGAGTGGCAGCGGCGCAAGGAGGATCTGGTCGCCTGGCTGTCCGCCCGGGCCCGCGTCGAAACCGGTGAGGACAGCCGTGCGGACACCGCGACGTCCTCGGCCCCGTTGCGCGGCTTCGGAAAGAACCTGGCGGAGATCGTCAGCAAGACGGGCGCCCGGCTGCGCACGCTCGTCAACCCCCGGCACCGGCAACCGGCGGCAGAGCTGTGGCGGGCCCGTGCACGGGACAGCTGGAAGCCGGACCTGGGCGCCGACCACCCCACGAACCGGGCCCGAACTCCGCGGACCGACCCTCTGCTGCCCCGCCTGGACGCTCTGGCCGTCCGCTACCTGCGCATCGAGCCCGCCCTCGGCAGGCTCGGCCTGTCGACGGTCTACGGCGCGTCCTCCGAGCGGCCCGTTCCCGTGGAACTCACCGGAAACGACAGGCGACTGCTCCGGGAGCACACCGCTGCCCTGTTCTCCGGCCTGTACGACGAGGCGTTCCGCTCCCGGCGGGACGCCGGCGACCGCACCAGCGCACCCCTCACGGCACAGGAGCGCGAGCGTATCTGGGCCGAGAGTGAAGGGCACCTGTCGCACAGGACGCGTGCCCTCGCCGAGGAGATGGCCGGCCTGCGCGACGGCGCGGCGGGCGCGGTCACACACCTGACGGACCGTTATCGCGCCGCCCTGGCCGCCAGCGCCGTGCCGCGCGACGACGCCGTGGTCAGAGCCATCGACGAGGTACTGCCGGTAGTCGACCGTGACCTGAGAGCCGCCGTCACCGCCCACGTCGACGGCCTGCTGACGCCCGACGCGCTGGCCTCCTGGCGACCCGGCAGCCTCCACCCGGACGGGCACGCCCTCCACGAGCCGGCCTGGCGCCGTCTCCTCGACAGCGTCGGCTGGATGCTGCACATGCGGGCGGTGGAGGAGGCCCGCGGACTCGGCGACGGGACGCTGCCGCGGGAACACCTCGGCCCGGTTGTCCGGGAGCACGCCGAGCGGGTGGCCCGAAGCTGGGACGACTTCGTCCGGACCCCTGCTGTGGAGGCGGACTCCCACGACGGTCCTTCCCCGGCATCCGGTCCGGCCGCACTCCTGGACGCGCTCCCGGACTGGAACGAGGAGCGCGAACGGCTCACCGCACATCTGCACGCCGTGGTGGCCCGGTTCGCCGAGGTGCCGGAAGCGTCGCGTCGTGACCCGCAGGCCCCGGTCGCCACGGCCCCGCGCTTGCGGACAGAGCCCCCGGCGGACGGCGGCCGGAGGTTCTCGAACGAGGTGCTGCACAGGGCG
Organism: Streptomyces sp. NPDC004658; assembly: GCF_040609555.1. Classification (NCBI taxonomy): domain Bacteria; kingdom Bacillati; phylum Actinomycetota; class Actinomycetes; order Kitasatosporales; family Streptomycetaceae; genus Streptomyces; species Streptomyces sp. NPDC004658. The sequence continues at coordinate 29,898 of NZ_JBEXKG010000020.1, read as the reverse complement.
GGGGCCATCCTCGCCATGCACGTCGGGTCCCGTCCGGTCATCGGCCGGGAGCCAGGCGACCGTCTGCACCGTGCCACCGAGCGGGCCAGACTCCTGCGTGTGGCCGCGGCCCTGGGTGAGGACGGGGGTGACATAGAGTCCGCGCACGCGGTCGCGCGGGAGGTGGCCGCGCAAGCGAACGGCGCGCGAGCCGAGGCGAGGGGCTTGCCGGGAGGAGCCAAGAAGAAGTCCGCTGCCAAGAAGGCCGCCGCGGCCGGCGAGCAGCTCCCCCAGACCCAGGTCGCCGGGCCCTCCGGCTCGCGACCGGAGGAGGCTTCCGCGGCGGGCGTCCCGTCGGCGGCCGTCCCCAGAGGGGCCGCGGACACCGCGCGCCCGGCGGGACCCGAGGACGAGGACTTGGCCGAGAGGCTGTTGCTGCACCCGCACGTCAAGGCAGTGGTGGACAGCCGGCCAGAACTGCTCAGACTGATCACGCTCTACCCGCCCCTGCTGGAGTCGCTCAGCGACGCGTCGGCCACGTTGGGCTTCCTCGCGACGGCCCCGGCCAACTGGTACACCAGCCAGGACCAGAAGACGGCCGCTCTGCTGGCTAGTCCCAGCACGCAGGAGATGTTCGCGGACAACTACCGGGCACAGGTGATGGTGCTCAGGCAACCCCGGCTGCTGAGCAACCTGGACGGGCGCCGGGACATCCTTGAGGCGCTGCAGCCAGAAATGGCTGTGCAAAGGTATCTCAACGACAGTCCCGTACTCGCGCGTGCCCTGACGGAGATGGATGACCCCGTCGCTGGTCTCTATTCGCTGAACAGCGACATAGCGGTGGTATCTGCGCTCTTTTCGTCTTGGTGGCTCACCAGTACTCTGACAACGGACATCGAGCACTACAGGAGTGTGCTCTCCGATCAGGTGCGTGCACGCCTCAGGCAGTATCCGGATCAACTCATCGTGGCACTGTCCGCGCCCGAGATCCTGGATGCGATGAAGCGGAACTGGCGCATTCTAGAGATTCTGAGCCGATCATCGGATCTCACGCATGTTCTGGAACGCAACGTAAGTGTCGCGCGCAGAATTCTGACGGATGAAAGTCGGGTTACCGCCGCGGTCGAAAATCCCGATGTCGCGTTCTTTCTCTCCATCGATCCGGCCTTCTACGACCGGTATCAGGACGAACAACTGGTCAGCGCCTTCCGGGCGACCAAACGCGGCCATGCGCCGGTGGACATGTCCGGCGTCCCCGAGCAGTTCCGGGCGAGTTTGGCTATTCGGGATCTGCTCACGTACACAAAGCACTCGTGGGCGACTGTGGCCGCTGTGCTGGCGGAGCGTCCGGCGCTTTCCGAGGCGATCAGCAAGTATCCGGAGGAATTCACCAGCGTAAACGAGCTGCGTGCGTACCTCCAGGACCGTTCCTCCTTCCACCCCCGTTTGAGCCAGCTCCGCGCCCGCGGTGTCATCTCGGCGGCGAGTGTGCCGCACATCCTTCGTGCGTCGATGCGGCACTATCCTGTCCATGCTTGGTTCGTCGACGGCTTTCCGGACGAGCATTACGCACGTCTGAGCGAGGCTGTCGACCGGTCGCTTGCGATGCCTGACACCCAGGTTCGCCTGCACGAGGTCATGGTCACGGATCCGGCCCTGGCCTTCAGCCTCGTCCGGGACCAGACGCAGCTGGAAGTGAGTGCCGCTGCGCTGACCAGCGTCCCGGTCGTCCCCGCCCTGCTGGCGAGTTCGCCGACTCACTACGCCTTCATAGCGGCTGAAGGCGCCCTGGAAGCCCTCGCCATAGGCAATGGATCTCTGGGCCGACTGCTCTACCGGCATCCTCAGATAGCCGAAAGGATCACCTCCGAGCAACGCCGTGCCATCATCGCCAACGTACGTGCCGAGGGTGATTTCCTGATTGGTCTGGAGCCTCTTTTCGGTGGCATGACTGCCGTCCATTGGACCGCCCTGCTCTCCGGTGAGCTATACCCCGTGCTGTCGCGGGTCTCGTCGGGCGGAGGCGTCCACGGCACCTTGGCCCGGGCTGTCATCGGACATCCGGCCCTGTTGCGGGAGGCGGTGTCCCGGCCGGACTTTAAGAACCTCCTGTCGGCCGGGGCGGACAGCGCACCGGACCGAGCGGTCAGTGATGTCCAGGTTCAGCGAGTGCTCACGGCGAAACAGAGATGGGAGGAGGGAACCGGCCCGAGAAGCGAGTACGAGAAGCAGGTGCGCCGGCTTCGTTCGGCGATCACACAGGCCGCGCCTCAACAAATCATCCTCGACGAGGGTCACGTCCTCGACGGCGACCGGATCGAAAGCGTCAGCCGCATCCTGACGTATCTTGAGCGGAACGCGCCCGTCGACGAGATGCGTGCCCTTTTCGAGGAGGACGGCCCTGCTCTCTCCGAAACCAGTCTGAACGCCTACCGAGCGCTTCTCGGCAACCCCGAGCTGCGCAGCGCAGCGCAGCGCAACCCCTACCTCGCCCAGGGGCTTCTGTTCCACGACGGGGTCCTCGAACTGTTTTTGATCCGCCCTTCCCTCGTGGCCACGGTCGAGAAGATCCCGGAAACACTCCGCTACATTGTGGAAGAGCCTGGCCTGCCGGGCATGCTCGCGACGCATGACCGCGCTTATGCCTTCTTCTCCAGCGACCCGGTGATGCGCAGACAGCTGGCGGACAAGACCACTGCCGACGCTGTCGCCGCCAACCCGAATTACCTGTCCATTCTTATACGCGCGGGCAAAATCAGGTATATGCCGCGCTTGAGAGAAGTGCACGAGCTCGCCGCGAAATCTCCGGCAGTGGCCCAGGCAATCGACCAGCGGATCGAGACGGTCGAGGAACTGGCGCGGGCGGGCCAGCTGACGCGGCTCCTGCTGGACATGGGAAACGAGGAGGTGACCGCGGCGGTCGTGGCCACGCAGGGGCGTCTACGGGCCACCGCGCACAATCCCCGGTTCGCCGAGGTGCTCTCCTCCGTACCGAATCTGGCTCAGTCGCTCGTCCACCGGAAGGACTTCGTCGCGGACGAGGAGTCGTGGAGTGCCCTCCTGGGCAACGAGAATCTGCTCCACATCCTGCGTAACGCCGACGACGCCGCCACCGCGCATGTCGTCCTCGGCGACCCCGCGGTGCTCCGTGCCGTCGGCAAGGCACCCGAGTTTGTGCACGCGCTCGCGGCCACCAAGTCGGATGACGCCCGCGCCAAGCTCACGCAGCCGTCGGTGCTCTCCCTCGTCGAGGAGCACGTCGAGATCGCCCCTTGGCTGGCTACCTCCGAGGAGGCCCGCCGCCTGGTGATCACCAGACGTCCGCAGGATGTGTCTGCACTTCTCGGCCGCGTGTCCGTGCGCACCGTGCTCCTGGCACACCCGGAGCTGGTGAAAGCCGTCAACGACCGGCCCCAGCTCGTCCGCGAGGCGCTCCTGGAGAGTCCTCTGTGGAAGGTGGCCGTACGCCACCCGAGTCTGGCCCTCCACCTGGACACACGCCTTCGTACTCAGGTCAACGCCACGGTGCGACTCGCCGAGCGGGTCGTCGCGTCCGCAGACCTGTCGGACGAGGAGGCGGGCCGGCTCGCCGCCGTGCTGCGCCGTCGTGGTGTCGCCGCCCTCCTGGACGGCGAGGAGCAGTCGTGGTCCGAGTTCGCCCGTGAGTTCCTGGGCCGTCCGTCCTGGCAGGAGTCGGCCCTGCGGGACGAGAACTTCGCGGACCACATCAGGCGCCTCGCGAGCAACGAGCGGCATTTCCGTGATCTGCTCGTCTCGCCGGACGCCGACGCCTTGCCGCAGGCCGTGGCGGCACTGGAGCACCGGACCGTCACGCCGGCGACCGAACCGGACCGGGCCGAGGGCACGGGCGACGGAGCACGGCCTGAGGCCGACACGGCGCCGGCACAGGTTCAGGGCGCTGCATCGGAGGCAGCGGACGTCAAGGGGAAGGCCGTCGAGCGCCCCGGCAGCCCGGTTCACACCGCCGATACGCAACCCGGCGCCGACGCGCCGCCCGTACACCCCGGCGAGGAAGGGGACGGGCCGCTCGAGGGCCTCGCCGCCGACCCCGCGCTGCGAGCGCTGCTGCCGGTCCGGCCGGACCTCGCGGAGTGGCTGGCCGACAATCCGGAGGAGGCCGAGCGGTACCGGTTCGGTCCCTTCCTCGCACAGCACCTGCCGACCGCCGAAGCCGTCGTCGAACGCGGCGACTTCCTGCCCCAGCGGGACTTCGATCGTCTCTTCGGCCAGTTCGCCGAGCTGGCGGGCCTGGAAAGCGACGTCTACACCGGCGTACGGTCCGCGGTGATCCCGACCTGGCACGCTGCGGTCGCCCGTCTGGCCCTCGAGGCCGCTGAACTGCTCGACCAGCGGGCCGCGCGTCTGGAGGAACTCAGGCCGAGCCAGAAGGGCACGTGGGAGTTCAGCGGTCGTGTCCGGTACCTGGGCGAGACGGGAACCGGCCTGACCGAGAGGAGCTTCACCCCCGCGCAGCAGGACGTCCTGCGTCGTGTGGCCACTGGCACGGCCGTGCAGGAGAGCGGCTTCTCCCTGAACCACCCGCTGCACGCGCACCTCAACCAGGGCAGCGGAGGCGTCGCCTTCTTCTACGCGCTGGCGGAGGACGGGCGCGTTGACACGGTCGTCTACGACATCAGCGACAACCGCCACGGCAACGACTACCAATGGCAGCAGTCGGGCACCAGGCGGTTTATCGCGGGGCCGCCCTCTTTGGAGTTCCACGCGAACGCCGGGCCGCTGGTCGCCTCCCGTGAGCGGGTGGGGCGACTCGGCGCCGCGGCGCACTCGGCCAGGGAGGCCGCCGGCCGACTCCGTGCCAGGGCCGCCGAGGCGGCCCAGCAACAGCGGGCCGGCGCGGCGCTGCTCGGCGGCGGACGGGCGCCTGAGCGTCACGGAGCCGGTGAGGACGACCGTCTGCCCGGCACCGCCCGGGCCGCGGCGGACGGCCCGTCCGCGCGGAGCCTCGCGGAACCGCCCTCCGGTGCTGCGCGGACGGCGACTGACGCCGACGGCGGCACGGGCGAGGCCGTACCGCCGTCCCGCAGGGACGACGGTGCCGGCCAAGTGATCCTCGGCGATGCGGAATGGTCCCAACGGCTGGACCGGGCGCGCCGGCTGCTGGAGGTTCTGAGCACTCAGGACCGGGAGCGACTGTGGGCCGAGGCGGCCTCGATCATGCAACGGCCCTTCCGGCAGACGGACCAGGGGCCACAGCCGTACCCGGCACCCGGCATCATCCGTGACGGAACGGACGCTTATGCCGAGCGGTACCACGAGATCGGCGATCTCGTAGCCCTCGCTCTTGCGGAGCACGCGCCCCGCCCCGCCGGGACCGCTCACCCTGCCGAGGCGCTGGCGCGGGACCTGCTGTCCCAGCTCCACGCGCGTCACTTCGACGCGGCCGTGACGGACGGCCGGAGCCTGCTCGGCGGCAGCCGGGCCGCCAACCGGGACCGGGACCGCCAGGAACTCCACCGGACGCTCTCGGGCCTGCCGCCGACGCCGGGTCCGTCCGGAACCGGGAGAGGCCGTCGCTTGGCCCCCGTGACGGCCGGACCGTCGCAGAGAACCAGGGAGCAGTCCTCCACGCGCACCGCAGCCGGGAGGCCCGGCGAGGAACGCGGACGCCGGCTCACCAAGAGGCCTCCGGCCGGCGAACCCCGGTCGGCCTCTGCCGTGGGCGGAAAGGAACGCGGACGCCGGCTGACCAAGTCGAGGCCTCCGGCCGGCGAACCCCGCTCGGCCTCCGTGATGGACAGGCTCACCGACTCCCTGCGGAGGTTCTTCCCGGGCAGCCGGGACCGGTCGCTCCGCCCTGCCGAGACGTGGCGGCCGGAGCATTCGGGTGTGATCGTCAGTGCGCCCGGCCCCTGGAGGAGCCCGAGCGGTGACCGGCGGGCCGAGATGGCGTGGCGGCGGCGGGAACCCGAGCAGACCGTCCGTGGGCGTGTGAGCGGGCCGGCCACGAACGTCCGTCCTGCTGCCAGGAGAGCTCCCCTCGTCGTGGAGTTCAGGCCGGAACGGAGCTGGGAGGGTCCATCTGTAAAGAGAATGGAACCTGAATGGCAGATCCTTTACGTCGAGGAAAGCGACGGTGACCGCACGAACACATGGGTGCCGACCCCGTGGCATTCGTCGGTCGATCCCGTGTTCATCCTCGCCGACGGTTCTCCCAGACGCATCACCCTGGCGTCCCCGGACGGCGGTGAGAGGCAAACCAGTGCGGAAAAGTTCGCCGAGTATCTGGGTGCTCTGCCACTCCTCAGACAGGAGCAAGGAGTCCCCCGGGAAGCTCCTCTGGTCCTGGCTTTGTCAGAAGGCGGCTCCGGTGGACTGGAATTGCCGCGTCTCATCGCCCATCACACGGGGCGGGCGGTATGGAGTTACACCGCAGAATTGAATGTGGAGACGCGGCGCGATGGTACTGCCTATATCAGCCGTACGAAGAGTCTGAACCCTGACAAGCCTTTGGGCTGGTGGGTTCTGACCCTCCCCGGCGACTACGACGCGCGTACGTTGCAGAACAATGCTCAGACGCAGAACCCCCTCAAGGGCGTACACAGCGTCACTCTGGTGAATGAGCAGGGACGGCCGATCGGGCGCTACAGCAGAGGTCCGTCCGATGTGAAGGCCGAAGAATCCTACTTCCCCGGTCTTGCCGCTGCTGTCTCGTACCGGCAAGGTGTTCTCATCGGCGACAAGCGCCTCAGCCGAGTGAACGATATTCCCTGGGAGGTGCCCTGGAGGCGTGACTTCCCGGGATTGACGCCGTACTTCTTCTCTGCGCACGGGTCGAACGATCTCGTTTCCCTTTATGCGCCACAACATCCTGAGGGAAAACTGAGAGTCAGCGGTGCCGAACTCGGCAGAATGTTCAAGAGGCGGCCGAGTTTCAACCAGTTGGCGTCCGGCACTCCCATCGTGCTGCTTTCTTGTTCCACCGGCGCTGACCGTTCCCCGGACGGCGTCGCCCGGCAACTGGCGAATGAGACCGGGCGAGTGGTGTATGCGCCGACCAACTCGGTGAACATCCAGTTGACGGTCGAAGCCGGCCCCGGCGATGAGAGAGGCCGCTGGAGAAGGTTCGAGCCCGACCGCCGCGGTGCCCGTCAAGAGGCCGAGCGCGATCGTCGGCACGGGCGGGCGCGGGAGCGGAGGCCCCACGAACTGAGCGGGGAGCCGGTATCACCGCTGATGGACTCCGCCGCCCGCCCCGCGCCGGAGGCGGACCCCTCTGGCACAGGAACCGGACCGGTGCTCCCGCCCCGAGCAGAAGATGGCGGCGCACCGCGACGGCAGGCCTCGACCACGCCGCTGCGAGACGCCGACCGGGACGCCGCCGACGGCGACCCGTTCGTCCGGGACCGGGAGGTGCGCCGGGAGATCAGGGCGCTGCGCAAACGCCTGCGCCAACTGGCGGCCACCCCGGGCAACGGGCCAAGCCGCTCCGCGGAGGTGCGGCACCTGGCCGACGAAATCCAAAGACTCCGCCAGGAATTGGACAGCGGCGATCTCACCGCCTTCCTGCGCAACCCGACAGCGGACCTGCAGGCGGGCCGCGCGGCGCGGGAGGAGCGCATCGAGCGGCTGGAACAGCGGCTGTCCGCGCAGCGAGGCCCCGGCACGCGGGACGTGGAGGAGGAAGCCCACACGCTGCGGCGCGAGGTCGTACGCATCGCGGACGAGATCGAGCGACGGCGGCACGGCAGGCCGCTGCCCGAAAGCGTCACACCCGACGCGGCGGACCTGCGCATAGCCCAGGCCCTCGCCGCCCCGGGTGAGGCCCGCCTGAGGGCGGCCGACGAGCTCCGTGGCAATGTGCAGGGCCTGCGCGCGATATGGACGGACGCGGCGCGTTCCGGCGCGTCCGAAGAAAGCCCGCTGGCGTACTTCCTGCGCACTGCCGAGGAGGAGTACGACCTGTATGCCACTCTCGCTCAACGGGAGGTGTGGGACAGGGTCGACGAGGAACAGGCCGGGCACCTGGTCGCGGCCGAACGCCATGCGCGAAGCTTTTTGAGCGCCGACCGCCTGACCGCGTGGGAACGTCTGTTCAAGCGAGACATCAGCAGGATCTACCCGACCGAGGGCGAAGGCTTCGCCGACCTCATGGACCGTGCCCATGATTATCTGTACATGGGCACGACCCTGGTCAGCGAGGTGCCGCTGCACGACGACGCCCAGCTCCCGCGGCTGCTCGACACCCTCCTGAGCGGCGGAGCGGGGACGCCGCTGCACCAGGTGCTGGCGGACGTCGCGGCCAGGCCCGGTCCGACGGACGAGTACGGCACCGGAGTACCGGCCGCGCTCGTCTCCGACCGCCTGCAGGCCAGCGGCACCGGCACCACGGTCGGAGTTGTCATCCACTGGAATGAGGGTGTCCGCGGACGCGTCCTGCATACGCTCGGCCCGCACCCCGACGACCCCGGTCGGCGCGCCACTCTGTCGTCTCTCTTCCCCTTGCTCGCACATGGTCCCGCCGAAGCGGTGCGCCTGGCGCTCGCCGAGGCCGATGGCTTCCGGTCCGACCGGGAACTGCTGCGACGGCTGTCGGCGGAGAAACCGATGGTCAACGCCCACTTCGCGGCGCGCGTCCTCGGGGACCTCACCTGGTCGGACGTGTACAAGATCTCGCTGACCTACTCGGACGACGCCTCGTACCAACGAGCGCTCGCCCTGGAGGCGGAGATCGGGCAGTTCGCCAGGGAGCACGACCTCCGTTTCTGGCTGACCACGGAAGTCGTCCAGAAACAGTGGATTCCCGGCCCCGACCCGGGGCCCGGTGACACCGGCATGCTGGTCACGAACGTGCCCTCCACCGACCGCGCCGGCGTCGTCGGGCGGGACTACCGCCCCTCCCACGAGCGGTCCGTCCACACTCTGGAGGCGCTGAACACGGAAAGCGTGGTACTGGCAGCGCCCCCGGAGGACCCCGCGCATTCCCCCATGTACGGATTGGGCGAGACGCATGCCGCTCCATGGACCGGCACCGGACCGGAACCCTTCTTCGTGCTCGCCTGGGGGACGCACGAGCACATCACCGTGCAGGATGCCGGTGGGAGGACCACGGACTTGTCGCCGGAGCAGTTCGTGGACCTCTTGGCGGCGGACCCCGTTCTGGGACGCACACCTTCTGACCGGCCCATCGTGCTGGCCATGCCGTACGGCGGGGCGCGCGGACTGCACCTGCCGCGTCTGCTGGCCGCGAAGACCGGCCGCAAGGTCTGGTCCGTGACGGACGGGCTGGAGGTCGTATCCGTTTACATCTCGGGCACGGACTGGCCGACAGGCTTCCTCACCCAGTACCCGTCGGACGCGTCGTCGACAAGAGGCTGGTGGGTGCTCAGCCACCCCACCGACGCCACCTCCGCGTCGTCGAGTCCGGCCGAGCCGGACGTCCTGCTGCGCACGGACGGTGAGGTCACCCTGACCACAGAACTGATCACCCACACCCTGGTGGACGTGTACCACCGGCCGGTCGGCCGGATGTCCCTGCCCGCGGACTACTTCGACCATCACGAAAGCAAGATCGACGACGGGGCGTGGCGCGGGACGGACCCGGCCCGTGAGGCGGACCTTCCGTGGGCTGAGGAGATCGCGGCAGGAAGACGTCCCTACTACCACATGGGTCACGGATTCCTGACGTCGCTGCAGATGGTCTCCGAAAGCGGGGCGCACACCTACACGGGCGCCGTGACGGGCGGCCGATTGCGGCGGCAGCCGAGCCTGGAGGCCCTGCCGATGGACCACTCCATCGTGCTGCTCGCGTGCGACGCGGGTGCCCCGGACCCGACCGGGAAGGCCGGCGGGAACGCGGCGCAGCAAGTCGCCCGGGCCACCGGCCGGGTGGTCTGGGCGGCTGACAGCAAGACCTTCCCCAGCGCTGAACTGCCGCCTGGCGGCGCGTGGCACAAGTTCCTGCCGTCCGGACCGGAGGGCAACGGTCAGGAGTCTTCCGACACGACCGGCATCACCGTGTCCGCCGAACAGTCCGGGACCGCGCCGAGCCACGACGTCCCGCGGGTCCGGACGGTGCAGGGCGGGGACCTCGAGACCGGACCGACGCACTCGGACCGATCCTCGCTGTCGTCGGCGCTGAGCGGCGACCGCCCCCGTACGGCTCCCGACGCCGCGGCCGCAGCGGCCCCCACGCCGTCCTCCGCTCTCTCGCCCGCTGTCCGGCCCCCCGCCGTCCCGCCCCGCATCGACGCCGAGCTGGAAGTCCACCGCCCGCCGCGTCTGGACCGCACCCTGCTGCCGCCGGCCTGGAGCGGTGGTGACGTCCGCTTCGCCGACGGGAGCAGGCTGCCGGACTACCTGACGGGCCGCGGAGAGGCGACCGACGCCGTCAGTTACGGGCAGGCCCTGGTGACCCTGCGCGGGGTCGACCAGGTCCTGCGGGAGATCGGCGCGCGCACGGGTCTCGCGAACTCCCCCGACCCCGGCGCGCGCCGCGCCATGGCCGACCTGGAGCGCGCGCTGCGCGAGACGCCGTGGGTGTTCCACGGCGAGGGCTACGAGTCGTCCCCGTTCCAGGACCGCGGCCGCCCCAGGGTGCTGCGCGTGACGACCCGCCCGCACGGCGACTGGGAGAGGTTCGCCGACGGTTACGGGGCGCCGTTCAAGTTCGAGGGCGCGCAGCGCAGCCAGACCACCACAGGTGTGGCGAAGTCCGTGGCGACGTCGCTGAGGTTCGCGCCCGGGTTCACCGTCGGCCCGCCGTCCGGTATGCCACTGGCCGGCTATGCCCGCGTCGGCGGCGCCGTCGGCTTCAGCCGCACCTTCGACTTCGGCATGCTGGATCAGACGCTGGTCCAGTCCGAGACCCGCCGGAGCGACGCCTCCCATGTGTACCTGGGCGGCGTCCACTACACCGTGCACCTCGCCGGACCGCGCCCCGGCGCCCGGCCGCAGACCGCGTTCTTCAACGGTGAGGGACACATCTCGTTCGGCGTGCGCAACGGTCTCGCGGTGCGCATGCCGGACGGGGAGACCGAGGCGCCCACCCCGCAGTCCGTGGCGGACACCGACCGGGTGCCGCGCTCGATGACGCTGGGACGCCGCGCGGACTACCGCCTGGTGCACACCGAGGGGCACGGACCGGTCCGCGAGATCCGTGACTGGGCGCTGCGCCGGGTGGGTGCGGAGCCGGGAAGCAGCGCCTACGACGAGATCGCCGGGTTCTTCAGCGTCGAGAATTTCCACCGGATCGCCGACCGTCTGGCGCATGGGCCGGTCACCACGCGGCAGTTGACGTCCGACGACCGAGGGCGGACTCCCCTGGGCGCGTTCGTCGTGGAACGGGTGGTGCCGGGCGAGGCGGAACTGGTCACGGGAACGGCGGCGGCCGACTTGCGCGGAATCGTCCAGCGGGCGAGCCGCAATGAGCGCACGCTCAGCAAGGCTTACACCCAGGAACTCAACGCGGCCGTGGGACCCTCCATGTCGTTCGGCCGGTTCTTCGGGATGCACGCCGGACTGCGGGTGATGGCGGGTCTGGCCGGGCGGTACGCCCATACGACCACGCACAGCGCGGTGGCGGGCGGCACGGGAGGCCGCAAGATCGTCGGCCAGGCGAAGAAGGTGCCCACCTATCTGTACCGGGTGAGCAAAAGCGTCTACGTGCGCAGAACGGGGGACGCGGAGGCGACGGCGTTCACCACCTGGTCCCTGGACCGGATGACGCGGACCGAGGCGCGACGGCACGCCGGCTGGGACGACGGCACCACGTTGCGCCGCCGGCACGACAACGAGCCCGCCGCTCCGGTGTACCTGCCGGCCGACGACCCCGCGCTCCTGGGATTGACCCGCGTCGAGGCGTTCACCCATGAGGACGGCAACCTTGTGCGCGGCGGCGCGGGGGAGCCCGGCCGGACGCTGCTGGAGGAACTGCTGCAGCAGGTACTGCACCGGGCTGCCCAGGAGTACCCGGGCATGATCGCCCCGCTGGCGGATTTCGGCGATCCCGCCGACGTGCGGTGGAAGGACGCCGAGCATTACCGGATGGCTCTGCAGAACACCCTGAACGTGATGGACACACTGTCGCACCACGCTCTGGCGGGCAGCCTGGAATCACTGCTGACGATCGGTGTGAGCGTTGCTCTCGTGGTGCCGGGCACCTTCGGCCGTACCCGGCGCTGGCTGTGGATCGACGGCCGGATGACGGACCGCCGGTACGAGGGGACGCAGAACGACCTGCTCGTGCGTTCCAGCCCGCCGGGCTCCGAACGCCTCGACGGCAACCGGAACGTGGTGCGCGGGTACGACGTGGGCGCGGACGTGTCGGCCGCGGTGCTGGACGCTGCCAAGGACAAGGTGGGCGCGCCGAACAACAGCGGCACGGTCCAGGTCGGTCTCCGGTGGGCGGGACAGACGGCCCGACGGACCGGCTTCGGTGCCACGGTCTCGGCGGAGACCGTCAGCAGCGGCACGTCCCACTCCCATCTGTACAGCTACCGGCTGGAACTGACCGTCTCCACGGGCGGCTTCTGGCGTCCCCGCCACCTGTGGCGGCTCGCGTCCCTGGGACTGCTAGGCACCCCGCTCTTCGTACGGCGTGAACGGAGCATCGACCTCATCGGGGGCGACGCGGGCACTCCGCTGACCGGGCGGGTGCTGCTGGCCGTGCCGGCCGAGCACAGCCCGGCCGCGACCGGACGCGCCGAGGACGTTCCCCGGCCGACGGCAACCCAGGTGGAGGTGCTCACTCCGGCACAGGCGCAGGATCTCGCGCTCGGCACCGGGGACAGCGGCGGCGAGGCGCGCGGGCTGGGCCCGTTCGGCGACCTGCCCCACGCGCCCCTGGGCGCCGCCGCCCACCGGGAGCTCACCGCGGCCGCCGAAGCGGTGATGCGGGAGGTGTCGGGGGGCTCCTGGCACTTCGCCGAACAGGGCGCCCTCGCGCACGACTCCGTGCTGCGCCATATGGACCCGTCCTACCTGTCGGCACAGGCGGACGTGCTGACGGGCCCGTCCGGGATGCGGATCACGGGTCTGTTCGGCAAAGGCGCCTATGTCGACCAGATGGGCACGGTCGTGCACCGCATGCGGGTGCTCAACCCACGGGTGGTCTCGGCGCCGGTCAGGGTGGACACCGATCAGGGTCTCGGCAGCGATCTGCTGGTTTCCGGGGCCGTCACCACCACACGTGGCTTCAGCATCGCCGTCGCCGGCGTGTATGCCCACTCGCATCCGGTCGGGCCGACGGTCGCGGGAACCTACGGGTTGCTCGGACGCTGGGGCCGGCAGCAGGCGGAGAGTGCCGCCGTGAGCCGTGTCGTCACGAACGAGCTGGGCGTCTCCGACGACAGCCACAAGCTCCTGGTGGTCGCGGACACGCAGCACGACCTGCTCGGCACGGTCCGCGGCGACGGGGTGATGGCGATCCCGTACTCGTTGTTGACGGCCGCTTCCGCCCAGTGGGCAGGCCGCCGCCTGACCTTCTCCGCCGACTGGCTGGGCCATGTGCCGGAGAAGGCCGCGCACCGTATGGGGCTGCTCCGTGACCGGATGGGCGAGGTCCCCCGGTACCGGGAGCACACCTGGGAACAGCCGGCCTGGCTGCGGAACCACCCGTTCGGCTCATACCCGGTCAACACCCTGGACGCCACCGACCTGCTGCGTGAATTCGACCAGCGACTGCGCAAAATCGGCGCCGACAGCACCAGCCGCGACCGGGTTCAGGCGATGGCCGGGCCCCGCGCCCTGCGCGCGCTGCGCGAACAGCTCACCTCCAGCGGAAGCGCGACCGGCGTCCGTATCAGCGCCCTCAGCCGGCACTCCCTGCGGATCAGTACGCGCAGCGCCCACCTCCACGTCGAACTGCTCGCGGACACACCGCAGTTCGACGGACTCGGATACGGCCTGACCATCAAGGAGGGACACCAGGCCGCCGAGACGGCTGACGCGAGCGCAGCGGACATCCGCTTCAGGACGGCGGGTATCAACGTCGGCGAGGGCGTACGGGTCCACAACGCGGTCGCCCGCGCGGCCGGCCCCAATTTCGCGGAAAGCGGCACCAGCGCGCAGCAGGTCGCGCAGTCCCGGACGGTGACGCGGGTGCGGGGCCACGCGGTGGAGACGGACGAACCGCACGCCGAGTACCGCACCGCCTACCGACTGCGGCTCACCCTCGATCTCGGTGACGGCGAACGCGTAAGGATGGAAGGGCCTGTTGGGACGCTGCGCGAGCACCTGCCGCTCAGCCTCACGGTTCCCCAGGAGCCGCGGACCGGTGAGGAGCCGTCGGCCGACGCCGACCCGCTGGGCGTTCCGAAGGTTGTCGCCCCGCCGCGAGCCGTCACCGTCTGGGAGCCGGAAGCGGGCGGCCTGCGGGAACAGCGTGAGGCGTTGCGCGCGCGGATCGAGAGCTGGCGCGTCGCCGGGCCGGACGGAACCGGAGCGCCCTTCCGCATGCCGCCGATCGGCTTCGACGTCCGCCGCATCGTCGGCCTGGACGCCGTCCGGGCCGCCGCTGAGATCGCCCTCGCACGGGCCTACGGCGCGTCGGTCGGGCCACGCACCGGACAGACGGACCTGACCGGCCCCAGCCTCGACGAAGCGCTCGACAAGGCCCGCCAGACCTCGCTGACCCGCCCGGGAACCGCACCCGCGCTCGCCCTGCACGACGGCACCTCCAACGGGGCGCTCGCGGCGTTCTTCGAGGACAGCACCACCACCGAGGGCTTGCGGGTGGCGGGGCTCACGGGGGACGGCTTCGTCAACGGCGCTCAGAGCGAATACCGGCTCCACTCGCGGCCCGACCTGACCGGTGCCCGGCTGCTGGCCGTCCTCCCCAGTGCCACCATGTCCGCCTCCGAGCGACTCACCACCGGCACCGACGCCTCGGCCAGCCGTTCCGGCGCATATGAGCCGATCGTCGGCGGCGGCCCCTTCCTCGACACGAACGGCGCCGGCATGGCCGTCCCGTCCGCGCACGCGTCCGAGTCCGCAGCGGCCGACGGCGACGCGATGCGGAACGCGGGCACCACTGCCACCCAGACGACGCTGAAACCGAAGACCACTCGCGCCTTCCTCTTCGCCATCCCCACCAGCTGGGTCGGCGTCGCCGAGGTGGAACGCAGTTTCCGGGACAACGCGGCCGCCGACTGGATGCGCGAGCACCTCGGCCCGTTCGGCCCGAACCGTCCCGGTCCCCAGGCGGTCTCCGCCGAGACGCAGGTCATCGCCTGGGTCCGGGAGGACGTCGCCCGAGATCTGGGTCTGGTCACCGATGAGGATTTCCCGCAGAAGGTGGCCGACGCCTGGTCCAAGGTCACCGCGGCCGGCACCGCCTGGGTGGACGCGGACAAGGAATACTGGAAGCTGCGCCGCACCGTGCCGGACATCCGGGCAGCCTATACGCGGGCACACCACGATCGCAGCGCCGCCAAGAGGGAACTCACCCAGGCGCGGGACGGAGCGGGCGGTGACGAGGCCGCGCGGCAGCGGCTGCGCGAGGCGACCGCGCGCCACCGCGCGACCCGTCGGGAGCTGCATCAGGCGTGGTCCGGCCTCACGAACAGGCGGGAGGCGGCCGACCGGGCCGCGGCGGAGTTCCACCGCGTCCGCGCCGCCACCGACCGGCTCACCCGCTGGTACCGCCTCTCCGCCGTAGAGCGCGACGGCGTCCCCGAGCCGCCGGCCGTCAACTTCACAGGGGCCGACGCGGAGAAGGCGGCCCGGCCCGCCGGCTACACCGTCGGGAAGGGCACGCTTGTCGCCCCTGACGGAACGGGCCACACCCTGCGCGACGTACCCCGCGACGGCGGCTCCTTCTACCACGCCCTCGCCGACGGGCTGAGCCACCTCGCTCCCGGTGCCTCGGAGGGTCGCGTGCCGCTGGCCGGTCCGCCGTACACGGCGCGGCGGCTGCGCGAGGTCCTTGCCGCGCGCCTGGACGGCACCGAGGACGCCGACCTGTTCGCGTTCGTCGCCCCGGACACCACGGACACCTTCACCCCCGCCGAGCTGCGCGACGCCGGAAGCGTGCTGCCCGCCGGATCCCCGGAACTGCGGGAGTTCGAGGACACCGGCCATCTGCCCCTGCACCACGAACCGTCCGCCGCCGAGCGCGCGCGCCTGGCCGCGCTCCAGCTGCGACGGGACCCGGCTGCGGAGGACCCGGCCACCTGGGACCACGGCGCCGCCGACCTGCTGCCCGCGCTCGCCGCCCGCGCCCTCGGCGTACGGGTGACCGTGGTCCACGAGGACGGCCGCTTCCTGGACTTCGAGCCGCCCGTCCGGCCCGACGCCACAGGCGAGGGGACCGCCGTCGCGCGGGAGCGGACGCCGCACGTCGTGCTCTTCCTCGCGGACCGCCACTTCCAGTCGGCGGTTCCCGAGACGGCCCTGGCAGCGGCGGAAGACGCCCGGCCGGTGCCGGCCGAGAGCGATGCCGCCGGATCGTTCGCGCGCGAGGCAGCCGTGCACGACCCGTCCGCCGAGGCAGGTCCTTCGACCGGGCCGTCCGCCCCGTCTCGGCCGGCCCCGGCCGTACCGCCCGCCGGCCCAGCCCGGCCCCGCCCGGCGCACGCCTCCCTCCCGTGGGCCGACATCACGT
This sequence comes from Streptomyces sp. NPDC004658, assembly GCF_040609555.1. NCBI lineage: Bacteria > Bacillati > Actinomycetota > Actinomycetes > Kitasatosporales > Streptomycetaceae > Streptomyces > Streptomyces sp. NPDC004658. Next base: position 13,337 of record NZ_JBEXKG010000020.1, on the reverse strand, counting down.
CCGCCGCCGTCACCGACCGCTTCCGCGTCACCGGTCGCGGCACGCTCACCGCCCCCGACGGCACCGTCCACGACCTGCGTGAACCCTCCGGCGATAGTGCGGGCAACGGCTTCTGGGACGCCCTCGCCGCCGCCTTCCACCGGGAGCCGGGCGACACCGCGCCGACCGAGCCGCGCCTGACCTCGCTCGACCGCGCGCGCGAACCGGTCGCCATCGTTCAGGCCCATCCCCTGCCCGCCTCCGCGCACCTGGACCGCGGCGTGCCCTTCACCCGGGGTGAACTCGTCCGCGCCGGAGTCGTCCTGGACCGCGCCACCGACTCCCGCTTCCAGGACACCGGCGACCTGCTCCCCGACCACATCGACCTCACCGAAGCGCAGGAGCGGGCCCTGATACGCACCCAGCTCCACACGGCCCGGCAGTGGGACGCCGACAACGAGCACGCCGCAGTCGAACTGGCCGCGGCCTCCTACCGCGCCGTCCTCACCGTGGTCGCTGAGGACGGCACCTCCGTCCCCCACACCCCCGCCAACGCGGTCCCCGGCCGCGTAGCCGTCCTCTACCGGCGCGGCACGGAATACCTCCTGGCCCGGCCGCGTACGACGTCGCAGCCCTCTGTCTCCGCCGACGGGCCGCGTGCGGACGACCACGGTCCGTCAGCGGTCACGCCTGCCCGGCTGCGGCCGGAAGGGGAGGGGCGAACGGAGGCGCCCGGGGGGTACAGCCTGGTGCGCCCCGCGTGGGCCGACGGGGCCCCGCCGCACGTGTACGAGGTGAGCCGGACCGGGCACGTCAAGACCCCGGACGGCGAGGTTCTGCCCCCGTACGGCTGGGTGGGTCACGGCGAGGATTACGCCCACCTGCCGAGCGGCCATGTACTGCGCGGTGCCACAGGGCGCATCGAGCGCCTTTGGCAGCCGGCCGAGCATGACGACAGGTTCACCGAGCTGGTCGTCCGGCAGGGCGATGATCTGGTGCCGTACGAACTGCGGGCGGCCGATGACGGCCTGCACGTGGTTCCGGCGGACCCCGAAGTGGGTGCCGGGACGGTGCTGTCCTGGCACGCGGGGGAGGACTCCACCGCCGGGGAGGGCACAAAGAACCACATCGAGGCCCGCGACGCGGTTGCCCTGACGGCCGAACACGCCGACACGGCGAACGTCACCGCTGGCGCCGAGGCATCGACCGCGGTCGAGAAGACGGGCACGGCGCCCGGTTCCGGTGCCGACGCGCAGCGGACCGACCGCCCGCGCGTTGCCCCTGACGCATATGTCGCGAACACCGGCACCCCCCACATGGACGAGAGGTACGGCCCTCTCGCCGGTCCGAAGAAGGTCAAGGACCGGGAGCGCGACGACCAGGGCCATGTACGGCTCAACCCTCTGTGGTACCCGCTGGAGGACTTCAAACCGAAGCTTCTCGAACGCACCGACGCCATCTGGCACTTCACCGTCGACGAGGACGGAAAGATCCTCCTCGGCAGTGACCTGCTCCTCACCGTCGCCACAGAGGAGGAGATCAGTCGGCTCCACCAGGCGATGCGGGAGAAGTATCCCGATCTGACCATTGAGCAGCTCAAGAAGGACCTCGACAACCAGGGCCACCCGACCATCTCCGTCGGGTTCGACACCGAAACGGGCACCACACGCGTCCGCCCCGCACGCGTCAGCGGAGAGCTCACCTATCAGAAGACGACCGAGCGCTGGGAGGTCAGCGACAAGTCCGGGCGGTACATGAGCGACAAGGTCCGTCCTCACCTCAAGGCTGCCGAGGTGCAGACCTGGCTCACCCACGTGGCACGGGAGATGAGCGACCGCCTGGGCGTCGAAGTCACTCCGGTCGTGCACAAGAGCACCGAGCAGGCCACCGGCGACAACCACACCGCCACCGCTGCGCAGCACCCCCGGTCGGGACCACATGTCCGCATGGCCAATACCGACTCGTCCATGTCGACCGGACTGCGGAAGTCACTGGAGGACCGAGTCCAGCAGATCGCCGCTCAACTCAGCAACGTCGACCGCCTCACACGCGAGAACTTGTCGGACGCTGTCGCGGCAGACCGCCAGGCCAGAGCCCTGCACGATGCGCTCACCAGCTATGAAACGCCGGACAGCGCCTCACCCGCCGGCGGTTTGGACCTCCTCGTGAACCGCTGGTGGCGAAGCGAGCACGGGGAGTCCATGTCCTCCCTGACGGTTGCCGACGACTCCTCCGAGCGCACGCGCACGGCCGACGGCCCTGTGGCTGAGAACGGAACAGCGATCCTTCGGCGTGGAACCGTCCCACCCGTGCCATCCTTCACCGAAGTCGCCGCTGCGGACGGTGCGGGAGACGGCGTACCTGTCACAGCAGCGGACGCCGTGTCGCGTCCGGAGGACCCGGAAACCGCGCCCGCAGTCAATTACGACTTCATTCAGTCGGCGGATCGCAGAAGACTGGTGGAAAGCCGGCCCGGGGAAAGTCTCTGGCATTTCTCATCGGTGTCGCCGGAGCAGGTCTTCACTTCCGGCTTCGTTTCCCGGGATCCCGACAACGTGATCAGCACACGCGACTGGGTGACTCAGAACGCGGACTCCCAGTTCATCGCGACGACCCGGGACTCCCAGCTGTGGTTCATGCAACGGAGGTACAGGTACGAGATCCAGCCCTGGAGGAACTCCGACCCCACCGGCGTCGATGTCAATGCGACTCTGGAGCGGCAGGGACTGCCGTCGCTGACCGGAGAGGAGGAGGTCGTCTTTGTCGAGCGCATGGAGCCGCAGGCTTTCGTGCGTGTCCTGGACCGGAGCACCGGACTGACGGGTACGTGGGACAGCAGCAGCCGGTCCGTCCGATGGGGGACCGACCGGCGGACGCTCGATCCGAGAACTGTCCCCCACAGCACGGTGGTGTCGTTCGAGGAAGGCGGCAAGTCACTGTCACGGTCTGCCATGCGTGATCTCGCCGACCTGGCGGAACGCGTCGTGCTCGGTGCTGCGACCGGTCGTCGCGACGGTTCCATCGGGCGTGTGCGCGTGCGCGTGGTGGGGCATGGCAACGGGAACGTCCTGTCGGGCGGCCGCGCGGAGCGGACAGGGCGGCTCCGTGCCGAGGCCACCGCGTCCTTCGTCATGGACCGGATTCTTGGCGAAGTCGCTCGCCTCGGGACCCGGGCAAGCGGGCTCAGCCCTTCCGACTTCGACGTCACCGTGGAGAGCGCGGGCTCGGCGGCGGATCGAAACCTCGTGACATCGGCCGGGCACGACCGCCACCGTCTGCGCAGCGCCGTGGTGTACGTCGAGTACACGGCACCGATTTCCCGTGGCCCCGTCCCGCCTGCCGTCGACTACCGCGACGGGGGCGGGAACTCGGCAGACCACCGGCCGTCCGGTGCGCCCCCGTCGGCCACGGCAAAGACGGCCGCCACGCGTGAGCCCGCGGCGACCGTGTCGTCGGGGGAGGTGCGGGCAGAGCGGTGGATCCCCTTCCGAAGGGGGATGGTGTACGCCCGGAACGAAGACGGCACTCCGCGTGACACGCGCTGGGCGGGCGAGCGTACGCGGGTGAACTACTCGTGGGAGTGGCAGGCCGGTGACGGCGACGGCGAACTGCGGATGACACAGCGGCTCCACCTCCGGCCGTCCGACGACGTCGACCCCGACACGCTGGAAGCTTTCAAGCTGGCCGTGCGACGGGGACTGGACGGCATGGTCAACGACGCCGGCCACCGCCTCCCGGTGCCGGCGCTCACCGACGGACCCGGGCCCGTGCTGCGCGTCGACGTGGAGTTCACCGACGACCCCGCACGCGCCCACACCGTGGTGACCGTGCGTTCCGGCCTTCCCGGACGACGTGAGATGGTGCAGAACACGTGGTTCACTGGAGTCCACCCCGGCGCCTACGTGCACGAGATCGTGCACGGCCTGGGCGTGTGGGACGATCAGGCTCCGCCGGAGGCGCTTCTCACCCCCGGGGGCCGCCGGCCGCAGGAGACGGAGCCGGGTCAGGCCAGCCTCATGGGACCCTTCACCCGCGAGACCATGCGGAGGTCTATGGCGCTGACCTCCGACCACCTCCGTCAGATCGCCGAAACCTTCGCTCCCCACGCCAGGCCACCGCGACCGCACACCCACGACCCGGCCGACAACGGGACACGCCCGGAGCCTCGCGAGCCGCTCACCTCTGCGGTGCGGCACCCGCAGACGTCTGCTGCCGTTGCCGCAAGACGTCCACAGTCGCGCGAGGAGTACCGCCTGGTGCGCCCGGGACTGTCCGAGGGGGCCCCGCCGCACGTGTACGAGGTGAGCCGGGCGGGGCAGATCAAGACCCCCGAGGGCACGGTTCTGACGCCGTACGGCTGGGTGGGTCACGGCGAGGATTACGTCCACGTGCAGACCGGCCATGTGCTGCGCCGTGCCACGGGACGCATCGAACCCCCGGCCGATCCCGGGCACACGTTCACCGAGCTGATCGCGCGGGAGGGCGACGACCTGGTGTCGTACGAACTGCGGGCGGCTGAGGACGGCCTGCACGTAACGCCCGAGGATCCGGACGCGCACGATGGCGTCATGCTCGCCTGGAACACCGACGGATCAACCGAGGAAGTCGCCCGGTCCCACGGTGCGGTCCCCGCACCGGAGCACGCCGCACCCGGGCGGGCGGCCGGGGAGGCACACGGCGCGGCGCCGGACCGGACGGCAGACGGCACACCCCGGGCCTCGCTTCTCGGCGAGCACCGTGTGCGTGTACTGGACCGTGCCGGTTTGACGGACGTCGTGCGCGAGGCCCGGCAGGCACACGCGGAGCAGTACGGGGGACAGCCAGCGAGGTCTGCCGAGGCCACTGAAGGACCTTCCGAGCTTTCCGTGCAGACATGCCTGACCCTGCTGTACGCGTTGCGGGACCGGATGTTCCCTCAGGGGGTCAGACCGGCCGGTGTCGTGGACGACAGTGTGCTGGACGTACGTCGCCAGGAAAGCCGGCTGGCGGCGGGACCGGGGTGGGCGGCCGTCGGCTCATGGGACGCCGTGCGGCAAGCGGTCGTCGCGGCGGGGCCGGGCAGTGCCGCCTTCGTGCTCGCCCGACGCCCGTCCGGCCAGGGCCACGCCTGGGCGGCGTACGCGTTGCCGGGCAGCGGACCGGACGCCGAAGCGGCGGTCGCCTGGGTGGACCTCACGCGCTCCCCGGGCAGCGAGATCACGGACCGCCCTCCGACCATCGCTCCGGCCGATGCACGGGCCGTGGTCGTGGACCCATCGGCTCGGGTGGTCCCCGCCGCCACTGACGGCCTCTCAGCGTCCTCCTTCCTTCCGTATGTGCTCGTCGACCCGGCGCTGAGCCGTCAGTACGGTGCGCTGGGATGGGAGACCGAGGACCTGCATCCTCTCCTGTTCGACGAGAGGCCGCACATGGGCAGGCTTCTGGCCATCCATACGAGTGGAGTCAAGCTCCTCACGGAGCGGCGCGCTTTCGGCAGAGGCAGCGACGGTGTCCTCTACCCGTCTCCCGGGCAGGCCGTCCGGGAGTCCGGTGAGGGGGAAGAGGAACACCTCACCATCCCGGAGATCGTGCTTCCGCCGCTCGCCGTACTGCCCGGTGAGTCGCGCCTGTCCATCACGGACGGCCTGGCTGTCCATCGTCGTGTTCGTGAGCTCTTGGCAGGCACGGACGCCGCGGGCCGGCCTGTCGAGCTCGCCTCCCTCCTGGCCTCCGAGCCGGGCTGGCAGGTCAGGCCGTTGGGGCGAACGGCCGTGGTCCAACCGTCGCCGGCCGGTGCCGGGCATCCCACCTACACACAGGTGACCGTCGGAGTACCGGTCGGTGGTGTCACCGACCTGATGGACCTGGCACAACAACGTTCCGTCAGGCCAACGCCCGCCAAGACCTTGGTTGTGGGCAGGGCGTTCGCCGACCAAGTGACCCTGGACTACGCACGCGACCTCCTGCGCCGCGAGGACATCGACGAGCAGCACCTGCTCGTCATGGGTGACGTCACCGGAGTGGGGGAGATCCACGGGCACGCATGGCTGCTGTTCAGCCATGTCGCCGCGAACCCGCTGTTCGGCCGGATCTTCTCCAAGACGCTGATCAAGAACTTGATTCCGGTCGCGTCCCGCGTCTCGATGAGCGATGTGTGGCGAACGCTTCCGGTGCCGGTCCAAAGGTTCCTCAAGAAGCGGGCCGCCTGGTATTCATCCGCGTTCGCCAGGGCGCTCCAGCACACGCTCGACATGCACAGCGGCGAGACGTCGACCGATGAGCCGGAAAACGTGCTGGATGAACAAATCATGGCGGATGGTACGACGGTCCGGGACTATCTGATGTCCGGCATCGTGGGCGCGGCCGTGGACGGTACGGAAGTGAGCCAGCAGGGCGCGGTGGGTATGCGTGACTATCCCCTGGACACCGCCAACGCCTCGAGGAGACAGCTCGTTCTGCTGGAAATGCGGCATTTGAGCGGTGGGATGAGGCCGGTGAGCGACGACGAGGTGGCTACGCTGGTCCAGGACATCGCCGAGCTGTCCAGGCGGGCCTATGAGCGCGCGGAGTACCTGGAGAACGATCCTGAGGGGGAGATACTCCCCGAGTCCGCAGCACGTGCGCTCTCACATCCACTGGTGGTCGCGGTGAAGAACGTCCTCGCGACGGCACAAGGTCTTGATGTCCCCCAGCGAGAGGGTGCCCGGACACCCCTGCTGTCCCCGCACCAACTGAGAGAGCTCGGCAGCCGCGCCATGCGATCCGGCGTGCTCGAGCGGCAGTCGCCGGAGCTGGTGCAGGAGTTGGAGCAACTGCTGCAGAGGATCAGGAGGACGCTTGTGCGCCGCCCCACTGTTCCTTCCCTGGCACCAGAGATGCGTCAGCGGTACATCGCGCTCCAGACCGCTGTCCAGGATGCGCTTGACGTGACCAAGATGGCTGGGGCCTACGGCTGACGGCCGCGCCGCGGCACGGCGGCGAAGCCCGCGAGAAGGACGAGGCAATGACTGAGCACGAGACCGAGGAACCCGGTGGGGTCCAGCATGCTCCGGTGGACACCGTCCCCGATGGCGAAGCCGGCGTTCAGGATGACGTGCGTGGCCGGGACGACGTCGACACGATCGCCCGCTGGGCGTCGCGGCTGCGCGCGGCCCCGGTGATCGGGTCGGAAGACGCGGAGGCAGTGGGCGCGGAGGAACTGCCCGAGGTCCCCGAGCGCATCAAGGAGGCCGCGCGGCTGGCGCCCGACCACTGGCTGGGGATCGTCGACCCCTACTGGCAGGGCTCGGGCGAGCCGCCCGCGTGGGCCATCGTGGGGCAGTGGCGGACGGACGGTGACGGGGAGGTGGTGGAGTGGTCGGAGAACCCGGACTACCGCCCGTCTCCGACGGCGCTCGGCTGGGACGATCCCACCGACGAGCTGGACGCGGCCATCCAGCTTGCCGCGACGGGGTACGGTCCCGAGGAGGACATAGACCGGCTGCTGCTGAGGGCCGAGGTCGCCGTACTGGTTGACGCCGCCGACGCGCCGGTGACCGCGTCGGCGCCCGACGGCACACCGGTCGTCCCGGTGTTCACCTCACAGGCTCAGCTCGACCGCGTGGGCGCTCTGCGTCATCGGCGGGTGCAGGTGGAGGACCTGCTCCCGGAGATTCCCTACGGGCACGAGCTGTACCTGAACCCCGCGGGCGCGGTGGCCTACGTCGCCGATCACATGACGCTGCTCGGCGGGCGATCGCAGAGCGAGCCGGAAGGTGGAGCGGGGAGCGAAAAGGGAGACGGGGAGGAGCACGAAGACCAAGGTGGCGAGGACGACTGACCTCCCCGCCACCTTGGTCCGCTCAGCGCAGCGACAACCCCCGCACCAGCAGGTCTAGCAGCGCGCACACGAACAGCGCTATGCCGATGAAGCCGTTGACCTGGAAGAAGGCGCGGTTGAGGCGGGAGAGGTCGTGCGGACGCACGATGGAGTGCTCGTAGAGGAAGGCGCCAGCGACGATCAGCAGGCCCAGCCAGAAGAACGCGCCGGCGTGGGTGGCCAGGGCGAACCAGACGAACAGGGTCGTGGTGATCGTGTGGCACACCCGCGCGCCCCAGATCGCGGCCGGGATGCCGAAGCGGGCCGGAACCGACTTGACGCCGATGCGGCGGTCCGTGTCGACGTCCTGACAGGCATAGATCAGGTCGAAGCCACCGATCCAGATGCCGACGGCGAGACCGAGGATCACCGCCTTCCAGGACCAGGAGCCGCTGACCGCGAGCCAGGCGCCGACCGGGCCCATGGACTGGGCCAGCCCCAGGAAGGCCTGGGGGAAGTTGGTGAACCGCTTCGCGTACGGATAGACCACCATGGGGGCGACCGCGACGGGCGCGAGAGCCAGGCACAGTGGGTTCAACAAGGCGGCTGCGCCGAGGAAGACGACGACGGCCACCAGCGCACCCGTCCACGCGTGCCGCACTGACATCGCACCGGTGACGAGCTCACGGTGGGCTGTACGCGGGTTGCGGGCGTCGATCTCGCGGTCGATGATCCGGTTCGCGGCCATGGCGAAGGTCCGCAGCCCCACCATGCAGACGGTGACCAGCAGGAGCGTCACCCAGTCCACCCTGCCGTCGCGCTCACGCATGGCGGTCAGGGTGGCGATGTAGGCGAAAGGCAGCGCGAAGACCGAGTGCTCGATCATCACCAGCCGAAGGAAGGCTTTTGTCCGCCCCGGCTGAGGGACCGCCGCGGATACTGAACTCACAGGACGACTCCTTGCAAGAGCACGCCATGGCGCGCATACGGAAGTGTGAAGAGCCTACCTGTGGGAGTAAAGGGAGAGGTGACTGTCATGTGTGACTCATCTGCGGGTCGTGCAAGAGTCGGCGCCCACCTTGAAGGTCATGACGAGGACGGTTGGATGTGACCGTGTGTGATGAGGCAGATCGGGGCATCCGCTCCGTGATCGCCCAAGGCGGCCAGCCGCACTGCACGGTCCTGGGTATCTCCCTGCTCGGTTGGTCGAACGGACGAGACGCGGCTGAGGAATGCTCCGTGAACATCGCCGCGCCCAGCGGCGGAAGCCCTCCGGCCAGGAGATCGACGGCAACGGTGCCGGCCCGCCGGGCGGTTAACCCGAAGGCCTGTAGCGGCGCCCGACACTTGACTCGTCGGCGAGGTCGAGCCGAGTGGTCATCGACCCGAGACCCGAAGTCGTCGCCGGCTGCCTCACCGGCACCAAGACTCGTATGCGCCAGGCCATCACGGCATCACGCACGGAAGGTCAGCAGCCACGCGGTTCCGTGACATGTCACAGCTGGTGAACGCCCCCTTGCTGTGCCGGTCCACGCCCCGCCACCGGAGCGCGGACCGGTACGTCGCGGGCACCGGACCGGTCGGTGCCTCCCGGGTCAGGGACGGATGATGTTCTCCGCCTGCGGGCCCTTCTGGCCCTGGGTGACGTCGAACGTGACACGCTCGCCTTCGACGAGCTCACGGAAGCCCGTACCGGAGATGGCGGAGTAGTGGGCGAAGACGTCGGGCCCGCCGTCCTGTGCGATGAATCCGTATCCCTTCTCCGCGTTGAACCACTTCACCGTGCCGCTGGCCATGCTGTTTCCTTCGGTCGTGCTGGGTGAGTCCCAGGTGTGCTGAGATGAGGGCCGCCAGCGGTGAAGCCGGTGCAGCCCTTGCCGACCACCCTGCCGCGTCACCACATTCCCGGCAACCGATGGAGGGCGGCGCGTCCGGGTGGACGCCGCGGCTCAGGTCGTCCAGACGCCGACTTCGCATGCGGCCGCGTAGGCGGAGCGGGCCGTGGCGCGCGCAAGTGAAGCGAGAGGGAGGGAACATCGCGCGCGTGAGGGGCCCGGTTGGACGGCGAGCAGGGAGAGAGTCGTACGGGGGGGGGGGGGGGGCAGCAGGCAGCCGTGTCCCTGGCCGGACGTGAGGGCGGACGGTCACCCCCTCGCAGTCATGCGGGGACCGGACGACGCCTCTTCACGTGTCGGCTCATGCGGTGATGCGCTCGCCGGGCCGGCATGACGCGGTTTGGCCGAGATCACTCCTCGAAGGTTGCCCAGGCCCGCTCGAACTTGTCCACCTCTGCTTCGAGCAGTGCGACGAGCTCGACGGCCCGAACGGCCACGCTGGTACCGAGGGGCGACAGACTGTAGGTAACCTTCGGGGGGATCGTGGCCTCGACGTGCCGGTTCACGAGACCGTCCCTGCGCAGGGTGTACAGCGTCTGCGACAGCATTTTCTCGCTGATGCCCTCGATGCGGCGCCGCAGGACGTTGAACCGGCACGGCCGCTCGTACAGGGCCGACAGGACGAGGATGCCCCACCGCCCCGTCACGTCCAGAAGCACTTGACGGGGGAGGCAGTCCTTTGCGAACACACTGATGGTGGGCTCGCCTTTTGCAGTCGTCATGATCAGACACTATCCAGCCAGGACGTAGTCAGAAACTCACTCTAACCGGAAACACATGACTCTCAGCCCCTGAGCCCCACCGGCCGGCCGCAGCCCGTCAGTTCGCGAAGCGGAAACTCTTCGCGAGGAACCCGCCGAAGCTGTGCACGTCGCCCGCAGGCAGCGTCAGGGCGGCACCGGTGCACCCGGTGCCGTCGTAGACGAGAACAGTCCGGTAGCTGTAGTTTAGGTCGGCCTGCACCGTGAACGGCAGGGTAACGCACGACGTGCCGACCTGGGACGGCGAATACTCCAGGGTGGGGCCGGTGAATCCGCCCTGCCAGAAGGTGACGTAGCCGGGCGTGCCGGGGTCCACGGCGAAAGCGGGGGAGCCGGACAGTCCTACCGCCACTGCGACGGCGCCTGCGGTCACGGCAACGGATGCAAGGTGTCGCTTCAGGTTCCGCACAACAACCTCCAGTCATCATGATTGAGAGTGCGCCGAAGATCACTCAGTCGGCGAACTCATGTGTCACTTGAAAGATAGAATGCGGCGCAGCCGAGCGTTACCCCGGTGCGTCATGTTGGCCGAGCGGAAGCGATCTCCGGCTGGATGGCGCCGTGGTCGGGTGGGAAGCGGCGTACGTGGGGGTTCCGTTGACGTCGTTGCAGAGGTTGCTCATGGTTGCCGGTCGTGTGGTGCGGTTCGACAGTGTGCGGGGATACGGCTTCATCGCCCCGGAGCACGGAGGTGAAGATGTGTTCCTTCACGTCAACGACCTCCGCTTCCCCGAGTACCAGCTCCGTCCCGGGCTCGCAGTCGAGTTCGAGATCGAGGAGGGCGAGCGTGGGCTCAAGGCCGCCGACGTCCGGGTGGCGCAGACAGCCACCGGGGCACGCGTCGGCCCGGCTTTGCCTCCCGAACCTCTCCCGGCCGCCGCTCCGGACACATCCGTCCTGCGAGCGACGGCTGCGGAGCCGGACGAGCAGGTCTGTGACGTGCTCAGCGCCGACGAGTACCGTCACGAGGTGACCGAATCCCTGCTGACCGCCGTGCCGTCGCTGACAGGTGAGCAGATCCGTCAGGTCCGGGCGACACTGGTGGAACTCGGCCAGAGCCATGGCTGGATCGACAAGTGATCCCGCCGCCTCCTGCGACCCTCCTTCGAACGCGTTCGTTCGCGTGCCGGGTTGCGGGTTGTGCGCCGCGTTGGAGGCGGTGGCGGTCGCCGGGTGGCACGGGGAGGACGAGCTCACCCCGCGCGACTGGCTGTCGGTGACGGCCTCTGGAATGCTGCACCGCATGGTCGACCACCGTCTCCCGCCCCTGCCAGAGCACCCGGACATGCCGGAGAGCGTGCGTCTGTGAGAACGACGGGCTGAGACGAGCACGGGAGAACCCGCATCCGAGAGTGGGGTGCGCCGCACGCCGGGCGCACGGGGTCGTGGGGCCCGCCACATGGCCCTGAGCGGGCGCCCTGAGCGACAGTGGGAATCCCTGGCTACCCAGCGACGAGTTGTCACGGTGGGTGGCGATGGTCTCGACAGGAGTTGTCTGTCCCACGTCCCGGGCTCCGGCCTGTTCACGGGGCGCTCGATCGCTCGCGTACGAGGAGTAACGGGAAATGAAGGTGCTGTGCGTCCTGTATCCGGATCCGCTGACCGGCTACCCGCCCGAGTACGTCCGCGACGCGCTCCCCCGGCTCACCGCCTATCCGGACGGCATGAGCCTGCCGACCCCGTCCGCCGTCGACTTCACCCCCGGTGAGCTCCTCGGCTGCGTCTCGGGAGGACTGGGCCTGCGCTCCTTTCTGGAGGAGCAGGGCCACGAGTTCGTCGTCACCAGCGACAAGGACGGAGAGGACTGCGTCTTCGAGCGTGAGCTGCCCGACGCGGACGTCGTCATCTCCCAGCCGTTCTGGCCGGCGTACCTGTCCGCCGAGCGCATCGCCAAGGCGAAGAAGCTCAAGCTCGCCCTCACCGCGGGCATCGGCTCCGACCACGTCGACCTGGAGGCCGCCATCCGGCGCGGCATCACCGTCGCCGAGGAGACCTACAGCAACAGCATCAGCGTCGCCGAACACGCCGTGATGCAACTGCTCTGCCTGGTGCGGAACTTCGTCTCCTCTCACGAGTGGGTCCGCAACGGCGGCTGGAACATCGCCGACGCCGTGTCACGGGCCTACGACATCGAGGGCATGGACGTCGGCGTCATCGCGGCCGGCCGCATCGGCCGCGCGGTGCTCAAGAGGCTCAAGCCGTTCGACGTCAACCTGCACTACATGAACCGGCACCGGCTCCCCGAGGCCGTCGAGCGGGAACTGGGGCTCACCTACCACCCGGACGTGCGGTCGCTGGTGCGCAGCGTGGACGCGGTGTCCGTGCACGCGCCGCTCCAGCCCGAGACGTACCACCTCTTCGACGACGAACTGCTCGCGACCATGCGCCGCGGCTCCTACATCGTCAACACCGCGCGGGCGGAGATCATGGTGCGCGACGCGGTCGTGCGCGCCCTGAAGTCGGGCCGGCTGGCCGGATACGCGGGCGACGTCTGGTACCCGCAGCCCCCGGCGCCCAGCCACCCCTGGCGGACCATGCCGCACAACGCCATGACCCCGCACGTGTCGGGCTCCACCCTCTCGGCCCAGGCACGGTACGCCGCCGGCACCCGCGAGATCCTGGAGGACTTCTTCGCCGGCCGCCCGATCCGCGACGAGTACCTCATCGTCGACGGCGGCAAGCTGGCAGGCACCGGAGCACACGCGTACACCACGTCGGGGGCGGCGAGCCCGGGCAGCACCGGCGCCTGACCCCTGCGAGCCACGCGTGACGCCGGGGGCCCTTCCCCCGAGGCTTCCCGGCGTCACCCTCCCCAGGGGGCGCGGGCCCGGCACCGGGGCCGGGCCCCCGAGCCGGGGCCGGGGGTGACCCCCGCCCCGGGCGCCGCGTCACCCGCGAGGACCGGGCCCGGCGGACCGCCAGACC
>NZ_JBEXKG010000019.1:0-77052 GCF_040609555.1 Streptomyces sp. NPDC004658 | reverse complement strand
GCCTCGTGCGTCATGCGCCCAGCTCCTCGTCCTCAACCCGTCGTATCATGCCGATGCCGGTGCTCGGCCCGCTGGCCCCGTACGCGCGCCGAATAGCCCCCTACGCGCGCCGCCTGAAGCCGGTGTACCCGCGCCCCGGCCGTACCGGCTGGCGGCGCTGGATACCCTCCTGGCGCCAGTGGCTCGGTGCCATCCTGACCTCGTTCGGTCTGCTCAGCGCGTTCCTCGTCACCGCGTACGCGATGACGGACATACCCGAGAACCTCAACTCGTACGCCACCCAGCAGGACAACGTCTACTTCTGGTCCGACGGCACGCCCATGGCCCGTACGGGCTGGGTGCAGCGGCAGGCGATGCCCCTGAAGGACATTCCCCCGGACGTCCGCTGGGCGGTGCTCGCGGCGGAGAACGAGAGTTTCTACTCGGACCCGGGCATATCCGCAAAAGGCATCACCCGGGCGGTGTTCCGCACGCTGGGCCAGGGGGACACCGAAGGCGGATCGACCATCACCCAGCAGTATGTGAAGAACGTCTATCTGACGCAGAATCAGACGATCAGCCGTAAATTCACCGAGGCGATGATCGCCCTCAAACTGGACAACAGGATGAGCAAGGACCAGATTTTGGAGGGCTATCTCAACACCAGCTGGTTCGGCCGCGGCAGCTACGGCATCCAGCGCGCCGCCCAGGCGTACTACGGCAAGGACGTCGGCAAGCTCAACGCCTCCGAGGCGGCCATGCTCGCCGGGCTGCTCAAGGGCGCCGGCCTGTACGACCCCACGCTCGGCAAGGCCAACCACGCCCGGGCCGTCGAGCGCTGGTCCTGGATCCTCGACCGCATGGTCAAGATCGGCAAACTGTCGCCGCAGGAACGGGCCGAGTACACCAAGTTCCCGGAGCCGCTGAAGAGCAACCCGCTGTACAACACCGGTGCGCAGAGCGACTACCTGGTGGAGCTGGCCTCGCAGTACGCCAAGAAGGCCGGTCACCTGACGGACAAGCAGTTCGACCTGGGCGGCTACCAGATCTACACGACCTTCGACCGCAAGCGGGAGAAGGCGCTCACCGACGCCGTCACCAAGACCCGCAAGCAGGCCAGGCAGGACAACCCCGCGGCGGCGAAGAACGGCCACTACGGCGCCGCCTCGGTGGCCGCGGACGGCCGGATCCTCGCCGTCTACGGCGGCCCCGACCACCGCACCCAGGGCTACAACGAGTCCAACGCGACCACCGTGCCGGCCGGCACCGCGTTCACGCCGTTCGTCTACGCCGCCGGACTCGAACACGGGGTGCACAAGACGCGCGGCGGACCCGCCACGCCCATCGGTCCGGACAGCGTCTACGACGGCGACGACGGCGTGCCCGTCACCACCCCCGAGGGGCCGTACTGGGACCGCAGCGGCAAGAAGGTCGCCGCGCACAACGACGGCGGCCGGTCGTACGGGGACATCACCCTGCGCGAGGCCGTGGCACGGTCCGTGAACACCCCGTTCATGCAGCTCGGCATGGACACCGGTCTGGACAGGGTGCGCCAGACCGCCGTGGCCTGCGGACTGCTGTCCTCCAGCATCGGCCCCCAGGTGCCGGCCCTGTCGATGGGGAACTCCACGCCCAGCGCGATCCGGATGGCCGGCGGCTACGCCACCTTCGCCGCCGGCGGCAACCACACCGAGCCGTACTCGGTGCGCCGGATCACCCGCAACGGTTCCCCGGTCGCCCTGGCCACCCCGCGCCCCAGGCGCGCGGTCGGCGCCAAGGTGGCCGAGGAGGTCACGGAGGCGCTCACCGACTCCTTCCGCACCGCCCATCCCGAGACGGCGGCCGGCCGGTCCGGGGTGTCCGGGAAGGCCGGCACCACCGAGAAGGACACCGCCGCCTGGTACGTCGGCACCGCCGACTCCGTGTCCACCGCGATCGTCGTCTACCGGATCGATCTGGCCAAGTCCCTGGAGCCGCTGCCGCTCAAGGGCCTGGCCGGCACGCCCGCCCACAGCGTCCCGTATGCCCTCTGGTCGGCAGCGACGGGTCTCGGCTGAGCCGGGACCCGTAGACCCTCCCCTTCCGCAGAATGAGCCGCGCATGCCCCGCAAGATGTCGTCGTCAGGCCGCCGTCGCGCCCCCCGCCGCCGCAGTGCGCCCCGCGCCACCCGGCCGCAGGTTCTGACGCTGGCCGCCCTCCTCGTCGTCGCCTCGCTGGTCGCCGGGTTCCTGGCGCTGTCCGGCACGGACAGCAACAGCACGCCGGCCGCCGCGGCCGGCAAGAGACCGAAGAGCGCGCCGAAGGCCAGCCCGACCCCGGAGTGGGACGGCAGGACCAAGGTCCTCGGTGACGGCTCCACCTCCTACACCGGGCCGCAGAAGGGGCAGTTGAAGCCGGTGCCGCTCAAGCCCGGTGAGAAGCCGCCCCAGTTCGTGGTCTTCTCCTGGGACGGCGCGCTGGAGGGCAGCGACCACCTGTTCTCGCACTACCGGGAGCTGGCCAAGGAGTACAACGCCCACATGACCTTCTTCCTCACCGGCATCTACCTGCTGCCCAAGAGCAAGAAGTCCCTGTACCACGGCCCCATGCACTCCCCGGGCGACGCCGCCATCGACTACGCCACCGACGACCACATCCGCAGCACGGTGGAGCAGCTGGGCAAGGCGTACGAGGACGGCAACGAGATCGGCACCCACTTCAACGGCCACTTCTGCGGCGCCAAGGGGGGCGGCGACTGGAGCGTCGAGGAGTGGAAGAGCGAGATCGACCAGTTCTACTCCTTCGTGGAGCACTGGAAGACCAACACCGGCTTCAAGGACCTCCCCCCGCTGCCCTTCGACTTCAAGAAGGAGGTGACCGGCGGCCGGGCGCCGTGCCTGGAGGGCCAGCCGAACCTGCTGAAGGCCATGAAGGGCTACGGCTGGCGCTACGACGCCAGTTCGCCGGGCGACTTCCAGATATGGCCCTCCAAGAAGAAGGGCATATGGGACTTCCCGCTCCAGATGCTGCCGTACGAGAGCGGCAAGTACCAGGGCCTGTCGATGGACTTCAACTTCCTCTACAACCAGTCCGACGGCGAGACCCAGGGCGACCCGGCCAAGTTCCCCCAGTGGGAGCAGCAGACCGTCGACTCCTACATGGCCGGCTTCAACCGGGTGTACTACGGCAGCCGGGCCCCGCTGTTCATCGGCAACCACTTCGAGGACTGGAACGGCGGCATCTACATGAAGGCCATCGACCAGGTGGTCAAGAACGTCTGCACCAAGAAGGGCGTCAAGTGCGTGTCCTTCAAGGAGCTGGCCGACTGGCTCGACGCGCAGAAGCCGCAGACCCTGGCCGCCCTGCGCACCCTCGACCCCGCCCAGTCGCCCGACTGGTCGGCGGTCGTCAAGTGACGGACGCGTGAAGGGGATTCCACTTGTGCAACCCCCTTCACAACCGACGCACACGGCGTGCGAAGATGCCCCTCGCCCGGTAGGTGTACCGGCGTAGAGGGGAACATCATTGAAATCTAGAAGACTGAGCCGTGGGCGGCGCCGCACGGCCATAGTCACCGCCGCGGCCGCCTCGGTGGTCGCGGGCGTGGCCCTGGTGCCCAACTGGAGCGCGGGTGCGGCGGTGACCGACGATCCGACGGTGGACGCGGCGACCAAGGCGACCTTCCAGCGGCTGGCCGACGCGGTCTTCACCGACCGCACGCAGGCCCTCGTGGAGGGCGCCGGAAAGGCGGAGACCCGGCACGCGTCCGGCTTCTCCGGTTCGGTTCGCCTGTCCGGCGGGCAGACCCGCCAGGAGAAGTCCGCGCTGGACGAGCTGCGTGACCGCCGCGGCCGGCTGGCCCGGCTGGGCGAGACGTACCGCGCGGGCAGCACCAAGGTCACGCTCGACGCGACGCAGGTGAAGGGCCGGCACGCCAAGGTCGCCGTCACCGAGACCACGACGCTGACCTACGACAAGGCCACCGCCAAGGGACCGAAGTCGACCGGCTTCCAGGCCCACCACGAGCTGACCTTCCAGGCGGACCGGCACGGCACCTGGCAGCTCACCGGCATCCGGGACACCGACGACGGCTACCTCGCGGTGAACCAGGTCGCCAAGCCCGCCGTCACCTCGGTGAAGACCGCCACCGCGGACGACGGCCCGCCCTCCGCGGCCCGCTCCGCCACCACCTGGCCCGCACCGGTCAACAAGAAGGACTTCTCCGCGACCGGCTACGACTACAAGGCCATGGTGGCGTACGCGCAGAAGTACTGGAACAAGTACAACCCGGCCTACCCGGACTTCAACGGGCAGGGGGCCGGCGGCGACTGCACCAACTTCGTCAGCCAGGTCCTGAAGGCCGGCGGCTGGAAGCACGTGCCCGGCTACACGTACGACTGGAAGAAGTGGTTCGGCACCGCCGACATCCAGTCGGACTCGTTCGTCGGCGTCAACGAGTTCTCCTGGTTCGCCCTGTCCTCGAAGCGCGCCACCAGCCTCGCCAACGTCTACCAGATGGACCTCGGCGACGTGCTGCAGATGGACTTCAACCGCGACGGGTCCAAGGACCACTCGATGATCGTCACGTACCGGGACAGCCGGGGCGTGCCGTACGTGAGCTACCACTCGACCAACACGTACAACCGGTCGGTGGCCAGCCTCGTCGCCTCGTACCCGAACGCGGCGTTCTACGCCTACAGGACCTGACCCCGTCCTGGCTGCCGCGGGCCCTGCCGCTCCCGCCTCTCCCGCTGCTCGTCCATCGGACGCTGCTCCTGCCGCGTCGGCTGCTCGGGCGGCGTCCGCTGCTCCGGCGGGGAGGCGTCGGGGTGGCGGGCCCGCCAGTAGGGGTTGTCGTGCGGCAGGGCATGGCCGACCCGGCCGTACATCCCGAAGGTCATCAGCAGCAGACCCACGATGAAGCTGAAGAACACGTTCTGGATCTTGAACGCCAGGAAGTTGCTGTCGGTGTCCAGCAGGCCGAGGAACAGGAAGCCGTTCAGCAGGAACAGCACGCCGAGGACCATGTTCAGGGTCGACGCGAAGTTCCCGCCGATCACCATGCCGACCAGCAGCACCGCGCCGATGCAGATCGACAGCACACTCAGCGCGCCGTTGGAGTTCAGCCCGGCCACCGTGTTGCCGCCGGTGCTGAAGAAGCCGATCTGGTCGATCAGGCCCAGGATGCCGAAGGCGACCAGGAACGCGCCGATGAGTCCGGCGCCGATCCGGTAGACCTGGTTGAGCCGGTGGTCGACGGGGAGATGGTCGTCCAGCCGGGGCCGTGGGCGCTCCTCGGCTTTCCTCGTGTGCACTGCGTGTGTGGCCATGTCCGCCTCCCTCGGGCGCTAGCGGAGGCCATCCGTTCCTCTCAATATCCGCTTGCCCCGCACCCCCGGCAACACGCGGAGGTCAGTGCCCGGCTCCGCGCTCCTCGCGGATCTGCGCCACCACCCGCGCCACGGTCCGCCGCACCCCTTCCGTCTCGGTGAGGAAGTGCCAGTAGTCGGGGTGCCTCCCCTCCAGCGTGCCGACCGCCCGCTCCAGCCGGGCCACCGCGTCGTCCAGCGGCCGGGCGTGCCGCGGATCGGGGGTCGTACGGCCCGTCATGGCCAGCCGCTGGGCGTCCCGGATCGCGAACCGGGTCCGCTCGATCTCCGCCTGCGGATCCTTCTGCACCGCGTTCAGCCTGTTCAGCCGGTCACCGGCGGCCGACACGGCCTCGTCGGTGGTGTTCAGCAGGGCCCGCGCCGTCGACAGCAGCGAGGTGGCGTCCGCCCAGCGCTGCGCGTCCCGCGCCGCCTGCGCCTCCCGGAGCTTCAGCTCGGCCTGCCGGACGTTCTCCGCGGCCTGCTGCGGCACGTGCTGGAGGTCCTGCCAGCAGGCGGCGGCGAACCGGCGGCGCAACTCGCTCAGCACCGGCTCCACCTGCCCGGCCCGCGTGGTCAGCGCCTGGGCCCTGGTGCGCAGGCTCACCAGCCGGTGGTCGATCTCGGCCGCCCGTTCCGGCAGCCGCTCCGCCTCGGCTCGGATCGCCCCGGCCTCCCGCTGCACCCGCTCGGCCCGCTCCAGCGTCGCCTGCACCCCGTGCCGCCCGGCGCCCTCGTTCAGCCTGGTCAGCTCCGGCGACAGGGCCGCCAGCCGCGCGGCCAGCTCATCGGCCCGCAGGTTGCGCTCCCGTACGGCGTCCAGCGCGTTGCTCGCCGCCAGCAGCGACTGCCGGGCCCGCTCCACGGCCGGCGCCAGCCGGGCCAGCTGCGTCTCCGCCTTGCCCAGCAGCGGCTCCAGCGAGCCGCCGAACCGGTCCAGCTCCTGCCGGACCCGCACCAGTTCGTCCTTGGCCGCGGTCAGTTCGGCCCGCGCCCGGGCCGCGGTGCCGGCCTCCAGGTCGTCCCGGTCCAGGTCGTGGGCGTCCACGGCCTGGATGTAGCGCCGGCTGGCCTCGTCGATCCGCTGCCCGAGCGCCTCGAAGTCCGAGACGGCGCGCCGGGCGGCGGGGGAGTCGTCCACCGCCGAGATGGTCTCCACCGAGATCCGCAGATCCCGCTGCGCGGTGTCGAGTTCGTAGAACGCCGTCGCCGCCGCGTCCTTCGCGGCCTGCGCGTCGGCCCGCTGGCTCTCCGCGCGCCCCCCGAACCAGCGCCGGGTGCCGCCGCCGGCGAACGCGACGGGCAGCGCGAGCGCGGCCAGCACCGGCAGGCCGAGCAGCGTGAGGGCGTCCCGCAGCGGGGAGGGGCCGCGCCGGGCCCGTGCGGTGGACGGCTGCGGGTACCACTGGCTGGCTGGCGTGCCCGGTGTCGCCGTCACATCCCTCTCCCGTGCTGTGGTCCGCCCTGGGTGGTGTCATTCTCCCACCCGTTGAAGACGAACACACGGGCCGGTCAGTTCGCCGTACGCACCGTGACTTTCCCGTCCCGGGTGTGCGCCGACACCCGGCGCGGGCCGCTGTCGTCGCGGGGCACGGACACCGTCACCGAGCCGTCGTCGCCGCGGACGTCGCCGTCCTCGTTCACCACCCGGACGCCGACCCCGCGCGGCACCTGGACGGGGGTGGGGACAACCCCCTGTCTCTGGTTTGCGGGGCAGCCGCCCGGGCAATGTAGGCTGTCGACCTGTCCGGGGTGCGTAGCTCAGGGGTAGAGCGCCTGCCTTACAAGCAGGATGTCGGCGGTTCGAAACCGTCCGCGCCCACCGGTCCGGCCCCTCGGAGCAGTCTCCGAGGGGCCGTTTCCTTGCCCCTTCTCGCCCTATTCCTCCTCGACCGCCTTCTCGTGGGCGTGCTTCAGCCGGGAGCGGGCCTCCATGCGGTCCGCCGCCGCGACCTCGGCCCAGAAGCGGTGCGTGCTGACGAAGACCGCGAGTTCGTGCTCGCGCCGCCGCAGCTTCTCCACCTCGGCCTGCTCGTCCTCCGTCCAGCCGGGGGACGCGGGCCGCTCCACCTTGCGCCAGCCGGTGTCGTCGCTGAAGCCGTCCATCGGCTCGACCGACCAGGGCAGCCGCTTGAGCAGGGCCGACAGCTCGGCCCGGACCTGATGCAGCTCCTCCTGACCGGCGAGGAGGTCACTGGGGAATTCATAGGTCGTAGCCACGCGGCAATGCTACGCCTGTTCGATTTACCGGGGCGAGGCCGTTCGTGAGGTCAGGGGGAGGTTCAGCCGAACGGGTGGCGCGGGGCGGGAGCGGCCGGCGCCGGGTCAGCGGTCCGCCGCGTGGCGCAGTTCCCCGACCAGCCGTGCCGTCACCGGCACCGGTACCCCGTACCGCTCGGCCGCGCGCAGCAGCGCCCCGCCGATGGCGTCCAGTTCGAGCGGGCGGCCCGCCTCCGCGTCGCGCTGCATGGACGACTTGGCGGCGGGCGGGAAGGCGTCGTACCGGGCCAGGGCCTGGGCCGGGTCGGCCGGGGCGCCGCAGGCACGGCTGACCGAGGTGGTCTCCGCGACCAGCGCCTGAAGTTCGTCCCGGTGACGGGTGCGGGCCACGCCGAGCGGGACGCCGTAGCGGGTGGTGAGCAGGGCGAACGGCGCGAGGAACGCCATCTTGGCCCACAGGGCCGCCGTCTCGTCCCCGGCCACGCGGGCGGTCGTACCGCAGGCGGTGAGGTGGGCGGCCAGCGCGTCGAGGCGGGCGCGGGGTACGGCGTCCCCGGCCAGGTCGATCTCCGTGAACGGGCTGCCGTGCTCGATCACGCCCGGGGCGATGCGGGTCGACTCGACGCGGATCACGGCCGGCGCGACCCGGTCGGCGCGGTACCGGGCGCGCAGGGCGGCGGGGTGTTCGACGCCGTTGAGCAGCGGTACGACCAGGGCGTCGCCGAGCGCGGTGGGCGGGACGCGGGTCAGGGCGGCGTCGAGCGCGGTGTGCTTCACGGTGATCAGACAGGCGTCCACCGGCTCGCGCAGCTCGGTGTCCGCGTCGACGGCGGCCGTGAAGTCGCCGAACTGCGCACTGCGGACCGTGACGCCGGTGCGGCGCAGGGTGTCGGCCGTGGCCTCGCCGGCCAGGCAGATCACGCGGTGCCCGGAGCGGGACAGCAGGGCGGCGAGCAGGCCACCGGTGCCGCCGGGGCCGAGGACGGCCACGGTGAGCGGATGTGTCATGAAGTTGTCCTTCCGACGGTCGGCCCCGGGTGTCGGTGGCCGCCTTCGCGCAGGATCATCGCAGGGGACGGCGTGGAGCGCGAGACTGGGTGCATGTGCCGGAGCATCAAGACGCTGCGTCCGCCCGTACTGGCCGCCGAGGCCACGGACGAGGACATCCACGCGGCCGCGTTGCAGTACGTACGGAAGATCTCGGGCTTCCGGGCCCCCGCCGCCCACAACCGCGAGGTCTTCGACAGGGCGGTGGCCGCGGTGGCGCAGGCCACGGCGGAACTGCTCGGGGGACTGGAGGTGCGCGGGCAGTCGGCGCGGCGAGAGGGGTAGCGCCACGCGGCGTCCGGCGGGCGCGCCGGACCCGGCCGCCGTGTGATCACTCTCATAGGGGTGGCGGCCGGCGCATCGGCCCACGGCAGCACGGTCGGCGCGTTGCCCGCTCGGGGGCCGCGGGCCGTCGCCGGGGACGGTTATGAGACAGGCGGGCTGGACGTGACGCGACTGCCGTACTGAGTGATGGTTCGTCAGGGTATTGCAGAGGCAGGGAAGTTGGCGTTCGGCGCGGCCTGCGGAAGGGGTGCGCCGGGTGCCCGCCGCGGGCGCCCGGAGCCGGGCGGTGAACGCATGCGCCGGGCTGTGAACGGTGGTGCTGCCGTGGCTGAATGTTGAACTTGCAAGTAGTGATTAGGCAGACCTAACCTGGGTCTCCCGTTCGGTACCGCCGCCCCCACGACCGGCCTTCTCAGTCCCCGGCCGGCCCGACCGACACCGAAGAGGAGAGACCTCCCCATGTCCGCACGCCTCAATTCCGCTCAGCCCTATGTGATCGGGCTCTTCCGCATCGTCCTCGGCCTGCTCTTCGCCGTGCACGGCGCCGCCTCCCTGTTCGGCGTCCTCGGCGGCGCCGCCGGCACCGACGGCGGCACCGTGGCGGCCGGCACCTGGCCCGGCTGGTACGCGGCCCTGATCCAGCTGGTCGCCGGCGGCCTGGTCCTGCTCGGCCTCGGCACCCGTGGAGCCGCGCTGATCGCCTCCGGCTCCATGGCGTACGCGTACTTCGACGTCCACCAGCAGGCCGCCCTGTGGCCCATACAGAACGGCGGGGAGCTGTCGGTGCTGTTCTGCTGGGCGTTCTTCCTGCTCGTCTTCACCGGCTCCGGCGCCTTCGGCCTGGACCGGCTCCTCGTCCGCCGCGCGACGCAGGACGGCGAGCGCACGCCCGAGCAGTCGCCGGTGGCCGCGTGACGGTCCGGCCCGCGTGCCGTTCGACGGCAGGGCTGTGAACCGTCCGTAATCGCCCCGCAGGCCCCTGCGAACCCTCCTGTCACACCCCCGGCGTACGCTGTATGGCTGTCAACGGGGGAGTGACGGGAGTCGTGGTGTTCGAGAGCGTGGGGTCGCTTGCGGCCGGGCCGTGGATCTATGCCGTGGTGGCCCTGTCGGTCCTGCTCGACGTGTTCCTGCCCGTCCTGCCCAGCGGCGTGCTCGTCATCACGGCCGGCACGGCCGCGGCGGCCGGCTCGGGCGCGGCGGCGGGCCGGGTCCCGCACGAGGTGCCGGACATCCTGGCCCTGATCCTGTCCGCCGCGACCGCCTCCGTCCTCGGCGACCTGGTGGCGTACCGGCTGGCCTGGCGCGGCGGGGAGCGGCTGGACCGGGCGATAGCCCGCTCCCGGCGGCTGACCACCGCGCAGGAACGTCTCGGTGACGCCCTCGCCCGGGGCGGCGGCGCGCTGGTCGTCCTCGCCCGCTTCGCCCCCGCCGGCCGCTCGGTGGTCTCCTTCTGCGCCGGCGCCGCCCACCGCCGCGTCCGCGACTTCCTGCCCTGGTCCGCGCTGGCCGGTCTGTCCTGGGCCGCCTACAGCGTGGCCCTCGGCTACTACGGCGCCCAGTGGCTGGGCGCCACCTGGCTGGCCACGGGCGTCTCGGTGGCGGCCCTGTTCGGCGCCGGGGCGGCGGCGGCCTTCCTGATGCGCCGCCGCCCGGTCTCCTGAGCGCCCGCCGGGGCGGTTCGAGCGGTCACCGCGCGGGGCACGGCCCGGAGCGCGGCGGCGGCCCTCAGCAGGCGGCCAGGTAGTTCGTCAGCGCGCTCTTCTCGGCGGAGTCGACCGACAGGTCGTAGTAGTACTTCACCTGGACCCACGCCCGCACGTACGTGCACACGTACGCCGACCGGGACGGCACCCACGTGGCCGGGTCCTGGTCGCCCTTGGCCTGGTTGACGTTGTCGGTCACGGCGATCAGCTGCGGCCGGGTCAGGTCGTTGGCGAAGGCCTGCCGCTGCGCGGTCGTCCACGTGCTCGCGCCGGAGTCCCAGGCCTCGGCCAGCGGCACGAGGTGGTCGATGTCCAGGTCGGCGGCGGCGGTCCAGGTGGCGCCGTCGTACGGGGAGTACCAGCTGCCGCTGGTGGCGGCGCAGGAGGAGTCGGTGACGACGTTCGAGCCGTCCCGCTTGAGGACCGTCTCGCGGGTGTTGCAGGTGCCGCTGATGGTGATCCAGTGCGGGAAGAGATCGCGGCTGTAGCCGGTGCGGTTCTCGGTGGCCACGGTGAGCTGGGAGAGGTAGCCGCGGGCGGTGGCGGCGCTGACCGGCGTGGGCAGGGCGGCGGAGGCGTCCGGGGAGTTGAACAGGGCGACGGAGGCGATCAGGCCGGTGAGGGCCGCGAGTATGCTCGTCCGTCGACGCGCGTAGAACCTGGGCATGCGTGAACTCCCTTGTGGGGTGGCGGTGTTGGTGCGCGAGCGAGGGAATGCTCGCGGGGCGGTGTTGCCGGAGGGTGAGCGCTCGGTAAGAAGCTAGTGACGTGCGCATGTCACGACAAGGTTGACGGCGGAACTTTCACATCCCGTACGATGGGAGGCGCAGAAGGGGAGTAGCTCTTCGCCGGACCGTCGACATACTGCTCAGCGAGCCTGAGCCGGCGCCCGGAGGCGGACCGCGTTCCATCGCGGCCCGCCAGCGAGACCTTCGGCAAGCAGTGCACGCCCGTGCCCCCCGGCGCGGGCGCCGAACGCGCTGCCGTGCCGAGGTGTCATCGCGTGACGTACCGCACTCTCGGCGGGGCAGCCCGACCGATTGAGGAACTTTGATCAGCATCACCGTGACGGCGCTCGTCTTCGGCGTCATCTTCCTCGCCGAACTGCCGGACAAGACCGCCCTCGCCGGCCTCGTCCTCGGCACCCGCTACCGCGCCTCGTACGTCTTCGCGGGCGTCGCCGCCGCCTTCCTGCTGCACGTCGTGCTCGCCGTCGCGGCCGGCAGCGTGCTGACCCTGCTGCCGCAGCGGATCGTGCACGCCGTCACCGGCGTCCTCTTCCTCGGCGGAGCCGCGATGCTCCTGCTGAACAAGGGCGAGGAGGAGGAAGAGGTCAAGAAGCCCGCCGACCAGTCGTTCTGGAAGGTCGCGGGGACCGGCTTCACGCTCATCCTGGTCGCCGAGTTCGGCGATCTCACCCAGATCATGACCGCCAACCTGGCCGCCCGCTACGACGACCCGATCTCCGTCGGCCTCGGCGCGGTGCTCGGCCTGTGGGCCGTCGCGGGGCTCGGCATCGTCGGCGGAAAGGCCCTGATGAAGCGGGTGCCGCTGCGGCTGATCACGCAGATCGCGGCCCTGCTGATGCTGGCGCTCGGCGTGTGGAGCCTGTGGGAGGCCGTGAGCGGCTGACCGGGCCGGGCCGTGCGGCCGGCCCGGGCCGACCGCCGGGTGAATCCTCGCCGGGGGCGGTGGCGGGAACGCGGGCGGGTTTTGTACCGTGGAGAAACAAAGTGGCTCCCGCCCGTTCTCCCTGACCGGCGGGCGGGGCCGCCTTGTCCCACCCGACGTCCGCCCGACACGGGGTCTTTTTCGTTCCTGGGAGCTGCCGATGCCGGCCACCGCCACGCCCACCGTCCTCACCGCCCGCGCCCTCCTGCTCGACATGGACGGCACCCTCGTCAACTCGGACGCCGTGGTCGAGCGCATCTGGCGGCGCTGGGCCGAGCGGCACGGGCTGGACGGCGACGAGGTGATGAAGGTGGTGCACGGCCGGCAGGGCCACGCCTCCATGGCCCTCCTCCTCCCCGACCGCCCGGTCGAGCAGAACCTCGCCGACAACGCCCGCATGCTCGCCGAGGAGACCGCCGACACCGACGGCGTGATCGAGATCCCCGGCGCCCGCGCTTTCCTCTCCTCGCTGGAAGGGCTTCCGCACGCCCTGGTGACCTCCGCCGACGTCGCCCTGTCCACCGCCCGCATGAACGCCGCCGGGCTGCCCCTGCCGGCCGTCCGCGTGACCGCCGAGTCGGTCGGCGCGAGCAAGCCGGACCCGGAGGGCTTCCTGAAGGGCGCCGCCGAACTGGGCGTCGACCCTGCCGACTGCATCGTCTTCGAGGACTCCGGGGCGGGGATCGCGGCGGGGCGCTCCGCGGGGATGCGGGTGGTGGGGGTCGGGCCGCGTGCGGTGTTCCACGAGCCGGACGTGGCGGTGCGGGACCTGACGCAGGTACGGGTCGAGGCGGTGGCCGGCGGGGGGATCCGGCTGCACATCGGCTGAGTCCCACTTCGGGCCCGGCCCCACGCCGAGGGCGCCGCGCGGGCGAGCCGCGCGTCGTGCCGGGGCGTGGTCCCGGCGGGGCGCTACGACTCCGTTGTCTTCGACCACCGGTCCGGCCTCGCGTTCGTGGGCGGGTGTGCCCGCGCGGTGGGGCCACGCGTCGCGCCGGGGCGTGGTCCCTGCGGGGCGCTGCGGCTCGGTCGTCTCCGGACTCCGGGCTCTTGCGCGTCGCCGGTGCGTACCGGTCCGGCCTCGCGTTCGTGGGCGGGTGTGCCCGCGCGGTGGGGCCGCACGTCGAGCCGGCCCGCCGGGTCCGCGGGGCGCTACGGCTCCGTCGTCTCCGACTCCAGGCTCCTGCGCGTCGCCGGTCCGTACGTGCCCAGGACGTCGCCCATGATGCCCCGGGCCAGCTGGTAGGTGCGCACCGCGTCCTCGACCGGGCGGGTGAAGATGCCGTCGATCTGGTCGCCGTAGAGGTTCAGCCGGCGCAGGCGCTGCTGGAGCTCGGTGACCTCCGGGCCCGTGTCACCGCGCCGGAGGACCGGTGCCGCGGCGGGCGTGGTGCGCGGGGTGCCCGACGGCGTCGTGGTCGGGGTCGGCGAGACGGCGGTGGGGGAAGCGCTCGCGGAGTCCGTGGGGGTCGGGGACGGCGAGGCGGAGCCCCGCGACGGGCTCGGGTCGGCCGTCGCCGAGGGGGAGGGGAGCGGCGGACGGGAGGCGACCGGGGGCGCCGGTGCCGCCGCCGAGGAGGGCGCCCGGGTCGTCGTCCCGGGGATGCTCTCCCTGACCTCCTGCGCCGCCCGGTCCCGGGCCGGCGCCTGGTACGAGAACAGCGCGAAACCGGCCACCGCGACGACGGCCGCCCCCGCGCCCCCGGCGGCCAGCAGCACCGTACGGCGGGAGCGGCGCGACGGACGGCCGGCCCCGGTCCCGGCCGTGGACGCGTCCGGCCCCGCCGCCGGGGCGAGCGG
This sequence comes from Streptomyces sp. NPDC004658, assembly GCF_040609555.1. Taxonomy (NCBI): domain Bacteria; kingdom Bacillati; phylum Actinomycetota; class Actinomycetes; order Kitasatosporales; family Streptomycetaceae; genus Streptomyces; species Streptomyces sp. NPDC004658. The sequence continues at coordinate 62,995 of NZ_JBEXKG010000019.1, read as the reverse complement.
CGCGGGCGCCTGCGCGGGCGGAGACGACGCGGGTGCCTCCTGCGGGGGCGGTGGCGGCGCGGTCCCCGCGGGCGGTGCCGGCGGGGCCTCCTCCTGGTTCGGCCGCATCACGGGGAACTCCACGTAGGGCCGTATCCGCAGCGGGTCGAAGTCCTCGGCCGCCGCCGCCTCGGCCGTACGGGTCTCGCGCAGGGCCTCGGACGCGCGCGCCGTGCAGTCGCACGACGGCGTGTTGTCCGGCCCCCTCGGTGTCCCGCACTCCGGGCACGTGGTGCCCTGCTCTCCCGTCACGCCTGTGTCCCCTCCCCTCGGGAACTTCAGAGATTATGCGGATTCCCTCCACATCCGCAGGACTCGACAGGCCATAAGTGGTGACACCGATCACGATGGAAGAGGTGCACCCGAGCCCCGGGAGGTCTCCATGGCCCTGGACACGCACGGCACGGCTAAGGACGTGGGCAACGGCGAACGCGTCCCGGGGAGCGTGCTGGTGCCGATCGGCGCGCTGCTGCTCGGGCTGCTGCTCGCCGCGCTCGACCAGACCATCGTGTCGACCGCGCTGCCGACGATCGTCAGCGACCTCGGCGGCCTGGAACACCTCTCCTGGGTCGTCACCGCCTATCTGCTGGCCGCGACCGCCGCCACCCCGCTGTGGGGCAAGCTCGGTGACCAGTACGGCCGCAAGCGCCTCTTCCAGACGGCCATCGCGATCTTCCTGGTCGGATCGGCGCTGTGCGGCACGGCGCAGGACATGGCCCAGCTCATCGCCTTCCGCGCACTCCAGGGCCTGGGCGGCGGCGGGCTGCTGGTGCTGTCCATGGCGATCGTCGGCGACCTCGTGCCGCCGCGCGAACGCGGGCGTTACCAGGGCCTGTTCGGCGCGGTCTTCGGCACGACCAGCGTGCTCGGGCCGCTCCTCGGCGGGCTGTTCACCGAACACCTCAGCTGGCGGTGGGTGTTCTACGTCAACCTGCCGGTCGGCGTGGTCGCGCTCGCCGTGATCGCCACCGCCCTGCGCATCCCGCGCCGCACCGCCCCCCACGTCATCGACTACCTGGGGACCTTCCTGATCGCCGCCGTCGCCACCTGCCTGGTGCTGGTCGCCTCCCTCGGCGGCACCACCTGGCCCTGGGCCTCGGCGCAGATCATCGGGCTCGCCGTGCTGGGCGTCGTCCTCGCCGTGGCGTTCGTCGCCGTCGAGCGCCGGGCCGCCGAACCGGTCCTGCCGCTCAAGCTGTTCCGCGTCCGCACGTTCACCCTGGCCGCCGTCATCAGCTTCATCGTCGGCTTCGCCATGTTCGGCGCGCTGACCTATCTGCCCACCTTCCTCCAGGTCGTCCACGGCATCTCCCCGACCCTGTCCGGGGTGCACATGCTGCCGATGGTGTTCGGCCTGCTGCTGTCGTCCACCCTCTCCGGACAGATCGTCAGCCGCACCGGCCGCTGGAAGGTGTTCCCGATCACCGGCACGGCCGTCACCACCCTCGGCCTGCTGCTCCTGCACCGGCTCGACGAACACAGCCCGACCGCCGTGATGAGCGCCTGCTTCTTCGTCTTCGGCGTCGGACTCGGCCTGGTCATGCAGGTCCTGGTGCTCATCGTGCAGAACGCCGTCTCCTACGAGGACCTCGGCGTCGCCACCTCCGGCGCCACCTTCTTCCGGTCCATCGGCGCCTCCTTCGGCGTGGCCGTCTTCGGCACGGTCTTCGCGAGCCGCCTCGGCGACGAGCTCACCGGCGCCTTCCGGGGCGTACGCCTGCCGCCCGGCGTCACCGTCGGCGCGCTGAAGGCCGACCCCCGGGGCATCGGCGCCCTGCCGCCCCCGCTGCGCCCGGCCGCCCTGCACGCGTACGCGTCCGCCATCACCGACGTCTTCCTCTACGCCGCGCCCGTCGCCCTCCTCGGCTTCCTGCTCGCCTGGTTCCTGAAGGAGGACCGGCTGCGCGGCTCGGTCACCGCCCCGGACGTCTCCGAGACCATCCCGCCCAACCCCGTCCAGCGTTCCTCCTACGACGAGGTGTGCCGTGCCCTGTCCCTGCTCGGCACGCGGGAGGGCCGCCGCGAGATCTACCGGGAGATCACCGAACGGGCCGGGTACGACCTGCTGCCCGCCGCCAGCTGGATGCTGCTGCGCATCCGCCGCTACGGCTCCGTGGAACCGGCGGTGCTCGCCGAGCGCAGCCCGGTCCCGCTCCAGGCCGTCATGGCCGCCGCCCGCCAGGTCGAGGAACGGCGGCTCGCCCGGCGCGAGGGCCTGGACCTGGTCCTGACCGACGCCGGCCGGGAGGTCGCCGACCGGCTCGCCACGGCCCGCGAGCAGTCCCTGGCCGACCTGCTCGGCGACTGGTGGCAGCCCGGCCGCACGACCGACCTGTCCCGGCTCGTCCGGGAGCTCACCGGCGAGCTGTGCGGCGCCGAACGCGAACGGCCGCACAACGGCACGGTGGTGAAGGTCAGTTGACGGACGGCGCCGGCAGCAGCTCCTTGCGGAACCAGTGCTCGGCGTACGGGTCGGTGTTGTGCGGGGCGGTCTCCGTGTAGCCGAGGCGGGCGTACAGGGCGCGGGCCTCGACCAGGTCGCTGCGGGTGTCGAGGACGATCCGCCGGGCACCGAGGGCACGGGCGGCCTCCTCGGCGGCGGCCACGAGGAGCGGCGCCCCGCCCCGGCCGCGCACCTCCGGCCGCACGAACACCCGGGTCAGCTCGGCCGTGTCCGGGTCCAGCAGCCGTGCGCCCGCAGAACCGGCCGGCGTGCCGTCGTACCGCCCGACGAGCAACTGCCCGCGCGGCGGCGCGAGGTCGGCACCGCTGTGGGCGGCGACCTCCCGCTCCAGCTCCTCCGGGTCGGTGCGGCGCCCCTCGTGCAGCAGGTACCAGCGGTCGCTGACCTCCGTGTAGTACGCCCGCCACAGCGCGGCGGCGGCAGGCGAGTCGTACGGTTCCGGAGCGATCGTCCACGTCATGCCGGCCATTGTCGGGAGCCGCCCCGCCCCCCGCGCAACCGGATATGGCGGGGCCGAACCAGGGCCGGGAGCCGTTTGTGGGCGGGCTTCCGGGTCACCCGAAGGGAGAACCGGCCAGCGGGGCCGGTCCGATCGGAAGGCAACCATGTCCACAGGCCTGATCATTCTGTTGATCGTGATCGCGGCGGTCGTGGTCCTCGGCGCAGCCGCTCTGACCGTGCGGGGCCGCGCCCGACGCGGCGGGCCCAGCCTGAAGCGGCGCTTCGGGCCCGAGTACGAGCGGACCGTGGCCCTGCACGACGGGGACACCAAGGCCGCCGAACGGGAACTGGCCGAACGCCTCGAACGCCACGGTGACCTGGAGGAACGGCCGCTGGACGGCGCCGAGCGGCAGCGGTACGCGGACCGCTGGACGGCCGTGCAGGAACACTTCGTCGACTCGCCCCGCCAGGCGGTGGCCGAGGCCGACCTCCTCATCGGCGAACTCGCCGCCGCGCGGGGCTACCCCGACGGCGGACGGTACGAGGAGCAGCTGGCCGCGCTGTCCGTCCACCACGCCGACCACGTCGACGGCTACCGGCAGGTGCACCGGGTGGCCCGCGCGGCCTCCGGCGCCGGACCGGACGGGACCGGCGCGCAGACCGAGGAACTGCGGTCGGCGCTGCTCAGCGCCCGAGCCCTCTTCGACGACCTGACCAGCGCCGAACCCGGCCGGCACCGGGCTCCCGCCGGCACCGGCCGCTCGACGCCGCCCGCCGCGACCCGCTCCCACGCCCGCTCCCACACGCCGTGGGCTCTGCACCGGAGCCGACCGAAGGAGAGCTGAACGCCATGTCGGACTCGATGAGCGGCCCCGGCGGCGGCCGGCACCGCCCGGAACGTCTCTCGCGCGGGGACGAGTGGACGCCGGAGCAGGAGTCGGAACAGAGGGACGAGTGGGCACCGGGCGACGCGGCCCCCGGCCGCACCCCGAGAAAGCCCCTCCCGGAGGAACGCCTGCCCGGCGAACCGGGAGCACGTGGAAGCGCAGGCGGCCGGCTGTCCGGTGAGAGCGCGAGCGGATGGCTCCGCGGCGAAGACGCGACTGGCCGGACCCCCGAGGAGAACGCCGGCGGCCGGGTCCCGGGCGAGGACCGCGGCGGTCAGCGGCCGGGCTCGGCCGGTCCCGGCCGCGAAGGGCTGACCGGCGACGACCGGACCCCGCAGCCGCCTCCGGGCGCGGCGGGCCCGCCCGGGTCCGCGACGGCGGACGCCCGCCACGGCTCCGAGGGGCTGCGGCCCGGCACGGAGGAGCTGGGCCCGGACACACCCGGCACGGTCGAGCGGGGGTCCGGGACGCACGGCGGACGGGACAGCCGCGCCGCCGGGACAGGCATGGAGGAGGAAGGCGTGATGCCGGACAACGGGCTCGGTGCCCCCTCCGTCGGTGAGGTCAGCGGGCGCGAGGCCCGGATGACCGAGGCGCGGGCGGCGGACACCTGGCCGACGGCACCGGGCAGCCCGGCCGGACCCGGCCACGGCGCCACCGACGGCGCCGGCACGACCGCCACCGCGCCCTCCGGCACCGGCGCCCCGCTGCTGCCGCACGAGGAGACGGAGGAGTGGCAGCGGCGGCTGCGGGAGGTGGTCGCCGGGTTCGTGGACGAGCCCCGGCAGGCCGTCGCACAGGCCGACCACACCGTGGAGCAGATCGCCGCGCGGTTCACCGAGGCCGTCACGCGCCGCCGCCGTACCCTGCGGATGTCCTGGGAGGGCACCGAGGGACGCGGCCCCGGCGCCGAGACCGACACCGAGCAACTGCGACTCGCCCTGCGCGACTACCGGGAGCTGGCCGAGCGGCTGCTACACGGCTGAGCCCGCCACGCCCCCGTCACCCCTGGCGGCAGCCCTGCGCTGCCGCCATTCGCGTACGACCTCCTCGACGTCGTACGGCTTCTTCCCCAGTGGCGGGCCGGGCGGCGGCTTGAACATCATGTCCTTGATCCGGACGTTGACGTCCTCGATGATCTTCCGCGCGATCCGCTCCGAGGGCGCAGCGTAGGCCGCCTCCAGCGCGTCCTCCGCCTCCTTGCGCAACGCCAGCGCGGGCGGCAGCACCGCCAGCCCCTCACGGACCAGCTTCCGCTTGACCCACCACAGTTCGTCGTAGGTGGAGTCGACCTCCGTGGGCAGCGGCGCCCCCGCACCCGGCAACCGGTCGAACTCCCCGCGCCCCTGCGCGTCGCGGATCTGCTTGTCCACCCAGGACTCGAACGGAACCCCTGGTGGCTTTCGCTCGGTCATGAACCCATTGTGCCGGACGCGACCCCGCCGGGCGTTTTATCATGCGGCGGCGGTACGGCACCCCGCCCGCCGCGACGAAGCCACCGCACAGGACGTTCAGGGGGAACCGTGCTCGAACTCACCATGGCCACCGTCTCGGGGGCGGACGCGGGCGCCACCGCCGGCATGACGATGGCCGAGGCGCCCGACGAGCCCGGCGCCGTGCTGCGGATCGGCCGGGACGGGGCGGTGTGCCGGCTGGTCACCCCCGAGGACTGGCTGTTCGTCTCCCGCGTCCACCTGGAGTTCCTGTGCGGCCCGGACGGCGCCTGGCACCTGACCTGGCTGCGCGGCTCCCAGCCCGACCCGGCCTCCGAGGTCCGGCTCACCGTCGGGGAGTACGCGCAGCCCCTCGGCTACGGCACGACCGTCCCGTTGCCGCACGGCGGGTCCGGCGAGATCGTCATCCAGGACCGCACCGCGCCGCGCAGCGTCAACGTCGGCTTCTACCACGAACTCTGAGCCGGGCGGCCTCAGCCGAGCACCCGCGCCAGCGCGAACCCGTCGTACCCCTTGCTGCCGACCGTCTGGATCGCCGTACCGGTCAGCCGGGGATGCGTGGCGATCATCTCGAGCGCGGCACGGGTGCCGACCACGTCCGGCTCGGTGCTGCCCGCGTCGGCCACCCGGCCGCCACGCACCACGTTGTCCAGGACGATCAGACTGCCCGCGCGGGTGAGCCGCAGCGCCCACTCCACGTAGTGCGGGTTGTTGACCTTGTCCGCGTCGATGAAGACCAGGTCGAAGGGGGCCGGGTTCTCGTCGGCGAGCTTGGGCAGCGACTCCAGGGCCGGGCCCACCCGCACCTCCGCGATCCGGTCCAGGCCCGCCCGGGCGATGTTGCGGACGGCCACCTCCGCGTGCTTCGCGCTGTACTCCAGGGAGATCAGCCTGCCGTCCTCGGGCAGCGCGCGGGCCAGCCAGATCGTGCTGTACCCGGCGAGCGTGCCGATCTCCAGGATGTGCCGGGCCCCCTGGAGCTGGGCGAGCAACTGGAGGAACTTGCCCTGCGCCGCCGTGACGGCGATCGCGGGCAGCCCGGCGGCATCACTGTCCCGCAGGGCCGCGCGCAGCGCCTCGTCGTCCGGTGACAGGGTGTTGATCAAGTAGTCGTCCACGTCGTCCCAGACCTGCGACCCGCTCATAGCGCCAGCTGCCTTTCCCGAGTGTCCTCCCTCGATGATCGCAGCCGAAGGGCGCGGATGGGTACGATCGCCCGGAGATCACCGCGACGGAAACGCCCCCGAAGGGGCGCGGGGACCCGCGTGACCGGCCGCGGTGGACCCGCACCGGCACACGGCCCGCACCCCCGCGGCGCTCAGCGGCCCTCGACGGACGGCGCGGAACCCGGCAGCGGACGCCCCGCGGACTCCGACATCCGCCACACCGCGACACCGCCCACGACGGCCGCGGCCATCATGTAGTACGCGGGCATCATCATGTTCCCGGTCGCCCCGATCAGCGCGGTCACGACCAGCGGGGTCGTACCGCCGAACAGCGACACGGACACGTTGAACCCGATCGACAGGGACCCGTACCGCACGCGCGTCGGGAACAGCGCGGGCAGCGCGGCCGGCATGGCCGCCGTGAAGCACACCAGGAGCAGACCCAGCGCGCCCATGCCCAGGCCCACGGCCAGCAGGCTGCCGTCGCGGATCAGCAGCAGGGCCGGTACGGACAGGAACAGGAAGCCGGCGCAGCCCGCCGCGATCACCGGACGGCGGCCGACCCGGTCGGTCAGCGCGCCCACGAACGGCTGGACGATCATCATCAGGGCCATCACACCGAGCACGACCAGCAGACCGTGCGTCTCGTCGTACTTCAGCTCACTGGTGAGGTAGCTCGGCATGTACGACAGCAGCATGTAGTCGGTGACGTTGAAGACCAGGACCAGGCCCATGCACAGCAGCAGGGACTTCCACTGGCCGGTGATCATCTCGCGCAGCGGCACCTTCGGCCGGGCCGCCTCCGCCTTCTCGACCTCCGCCGCGAACGCCGGGGTCTCCTCCAGCCGCATCCGCAGGTACAGGCCGATGATGCCCATCGGGCCCGCGATCAGGAACGGGATGCGCCAGCCCCACGAGGTGAGGTCGTCCGAGGACAGCAGGGCGGTCATGAGCGTGACCAGACCCGCGCCGCCGATGTAGCCGGCGAGCGTGCCGAACTCCAGCCAGCTGCCGAGGAAGCCGCGCTTCCTGTCCGGCGCGTACTCGGCGATGAACGTCGTCGCGCCCGCGTACTCACCGCCGGTGGAGAAGCCCTGCACCAGACGGGCGGCGAGCAGCAGGAGCGGCGCGCCGACGCCGATGGTCGCGTAGGACGGGATCAGGCCGATCGCGAACGTACCCGCCGCCATCATGATCATCGTGACCGCGAGGACCTTCTGCCGGCCCACCCGGTCGCCCAGCGGACCGAAGACCATGCCGCCCAGCGGACGGACCAGGAAGGCCGCCGCGAAGGCGCCGAACGTGGACAGCAGCTGCGCGGTCGGGTTGCCGGACGGGAAGAAGACCTTGCCCAGCGTGACGGCGATGTAGCTGTAGACACCGAAGTCGAACCACTCCATCGCGTTGCCGAGCGCCGCCGCCTTCACGGCGCGCCTGACGAGCGCGGGGTCGGTGACGGTGACGTCGCGGGCGGCACGGGCCTGGGCGGCCCGGCGTGACGTGAGGGGCGGGGTGACGGCTGTGGCGGTGGTAGCGGTCGCCAAAACGGGGCTCGCCTACCTTTCGACGGGGACAGGGACGGACCCGGACGGCGACGGTGACGTACGACGGGCCGAAAATCGACCATAGGCGGAGTTCCGCCCGTTACGTCCTGTACGCACATCGATGCACAGTGCAGCTAAAGGGCGGATACGCAGGTACGTCTGCCCCCTCACGCGCTGCCATTCCGGCAGCTCGATGTGATCCTTCTCGCGCCCCCGGGGTGCAACCGGGCGGATCCCGGCCCGTGGCCCTTCGTATCCGGACCGTGGCCTCTCACCCCCGGACCGTGGCCTTTCGGACAAAAGCAGACCGACGTCAGGTGAATCGGGGGTTGCCCGCGTCCCTCTCCCCGGGGGCTGCGAGTCTCAGAGGAGCGCAGAGGGGCACCCGGCGCACACCGGCGTCGGGGACGACGGGGCGGGAGGCCGACGAGGCGTGGCGAACGTGGAGCACAGCGGGCGACCGGCGGACGTCTTCGGAAGAGCGGCGGTCGGGGCGCGGCTGCACGCCACCCGGCTCGCGCTGTGGGCGGTGGCCGCGATCCTCGCCGTACGGCAGGTGGCCGCCGTCCTGACCACCCCCAGCGGCGAACGGCTCACCGACCTGGAGACCTGGGTCGGCCCCGAAGGCGTCCTGCACGTGAACGGCTCGATCTACGACTCGACGCGGTTCACCGGCACCCCCTTCGGCGGCCTGGTCCTCAAACCGCTCACCCGCTCGGCCGAGGCCGCGCTCGGCTGGGGCTGGACCTTCGGCACCCTGCTGCTCGTCGTCGCCCTCGGCCTGGTCGCCGCCCGTGCGCTGCCCCAGCCGGTCAGCCGGCGCACCTCACTGCTGGCCGCGCCGGTCGCCATCAGCCTGCTCATGCTGTCCCTGCCGGTCCGCACCACCCTGTGGCTCGGGCAGACCAGCGTCATCCCGGTCCTGCTCGTCCTGCTCGGCTGCTTCACCGTACGCGGCGAACGCGCGAGCGGCCTGTGCGTGGGCCTGGCCGCCGCCCTCCAGCCGACCGTGCTGCTCTTCACCCCGCTGCTGTGGTTCACCGGCCGCCGCCGGGCCGCCCTCACCACCGCCGGCACCTTCGCCGCCTGCACCGCGCTCGCCTGGGCCGCGCTGCCGCACGACTCCCGCACCTACTGGGTGCACCACATGGCCGGCGTCGGCCTCGGCGGCAACGCCGACGCCCTCGCCAACCAGTCCCTGCACGGCGCCCTGCTCCGCCTCGGCCTGACAGGCCCCGCGGAGATCGCCCTCTTCCTCCTCCTCGGCGCCGGCGTCGCCGCCCTCGCCCTGCGCCGCGCGATCCGCTACGCGCACGACGGCCAGCTCCTCCTCGCCGTCGCCGTCACCGGCTGCGCCGCCGTCGCCGTCTCCCCGACCAGCTGGCAGCACCAGCTGCTGTGGGTGCTGCTCGCGGTGGTCGGCCGGGTCGGCAGGCGGGCCTCCGACCGTTACGTCTGGCCGGTCGCGGTCGTCCTTGTCACCACCCTCCCGGCGCAGATGATGCTGCCGCACATGCCGGTGGTGTACCCGCTGCGGGACAACCTGGTCCTGCTCGCGGCCCTGGCCGCCGCGACGGCCGTGCCCTTCCTGTCCCGCACGTCGCCGTACTACCGGACCCCGGTACCGGCCGAGTACGCCCCGCAGCCCCCGGCCCGCTTCCGCCGCGTCCCGCTGCTGCCCTTCCTGCGCCGGGTGCTCACCCGCCCCAACCTCCTTCTGGAACTGCTCCTCCTCCGCGTCACCTACGCGGCCTACCAGCAGGTACGGCTGGCGGCGACCGGCGGCACCAACTCCGGGGGGCGGGCCACGGCCGAGCGGCACGGCCACCTGGTCCTCGACGCGGAACGCTTCCTCCACATCGACATCGAGCACGCGGTCAACCACGCCGTGGTGAAGATCGACTGGCTGCGGGACTTCTTCGGCTTCTACTACGAGTCCTTCCACTTCGTCGTCCCGCTGACCGTCCTCGGCGTGCTGTACTGGCGCCGCCCGGCCGACTACCGCTGGGCCCGCGCCTCCCTCGGCTTCGCCACGCTGCTCGCCCTGATCGGCTTCTGGCTATTCCCGCTGGCCCCGCCGCGCCTGATGCCCACGCTCGGCATCATCGACACCGTCCACGGCGTCCAGGACTTCTCCAAGCCGGACTACGGCACCCTGACCGCCCTCACCAACCAGTACGCGGCGATGCCGTCCCTCCACTTCGGCTGGTCCCTGTGGTGCGGGGTGGTGATCGCGGTCATCGCCCCCAAGTGGTGGATGAAGGCGCTGGGCTTCCTGCACCCGCTCCTCACCGTCTCGGCCATCGTCGCCACCGGCAACCACTGGGTCCTGGACGCGGCAGGGGGCGCGGTGGTGGTCGGCACGGGCTTCGCCTTGTCGTACGCCTTCCAGGGCCCGCGAGCCGGGGTGCGGACCGGGGTGGAGGGGGCTGGTGCCGTTGCCGGGGCGAGGGAGGTCGGGTGTGTGGACGTCGGCGGTAAGTGACCGTGGGGCCGCTCGCTTCCCGGCCAGTGTCGGGCTTCCGCGGTCCGCGTCAAGGGCGCTGCGCGTCGCCTTCGGCCCACCCTTGACCCGGCCCAGCGAGCGAGCGGCCCGGAAAGGCGGTGGCCCCGACCGGTACCGGGCCCTGGGGCCGGCCGGGTGCGCATCGTCGGCGGGGGTGCGCGGTCGCGCCTCGCCGGCACGCCGGGCCGGTTCGGCGGCTCTCCGTCAGGGGTGGGGTGGTCGGGTGGCGGGTGCCCGACTGAGTCCCTGAGGCGGTGATTGGCGGATTTGTGCCAAGGGTGCTGGCCAATGGGCAGGTCACCGGGTCGGTCAGCCGGTAGGGGTGGCCCAAATCCGCCAATCGCCGGGGCCGTGTGACCGCAGGGGCGCATGGGACGCCTCCGCCCACCGTCCCGCTCCACTCCAGCCGCCCCCGCCCCCGGCTCCCACCGGCCGCAGGCCGCCGAGCCTGCCCGGCGTGCCGGCGAGGCGCGACCGCGTACCCCTGGTGCCGGGGCGTGCTCGGCTCGGCTGAGGGCCCGGTACCGGTGAGGGGCCACTTTCCTCGGGGCCGCCCGCTCGCTTCTCCCTCGTGCTGGAGTGAGCCGAGTCAAGGGTGGCCCGGAGGGCCATCGCCGAAGGCGACGCGGAACGCGCCCTTTACTCGGGTCGCGGAAGCACGACACTGGCGAGGAAGCGGGCGGCCCAACGGCAACCGCTCAGCCGACGCCCCGCCTCCGACCCCCGACGCCCCGCCTCCGCCGCCCGCGCACATCGTGATCAGGGCGAACTCCCTGTCCGTGCGTTCCAGTTCGTGCAGGGCCGTCGTGATCAGGCGGGCGCCCGTCGCGCCGACCGGGTGGCCGAGAGCGATCGCGCCACCGTTGACGTTGACCTTCTCCAGGGTCTGGTCGAAGACCCGCGTCCAGCTCAGTACGACGGAGGCGAAGGCCTCGTTGATCTCCACGAGGTCGATGTCCTTCAGGGACATGCCCGCCTTGCCCAGCACCGCGCGCGTCGCGTCGATCGGGCCGTCCAGGTGGAAGTGCGGGTCGGCGCCCACGAGGGCCTGGGCGACGATCCTCGCCCTCGGCTTCAGCTTCAGGGCGCGGGCCATCCGTTGGGACGCCCACATGATCGCCGCCGCGCCGTCGGAGATCTGCGAGGAGTTGCCCGCCGTGTGCACGGCCTTCGGCATCGCGGCGTACTGATCGAGAAGGGCGACCGGGTCGGCCTGTTCTACGCCTCGGCCAACCACGACCCCGAGGTCTTCACCGACCCCGACACCTTCGACATCACCCGTGACCCCAACCCCCACCTGGGCTTCAGAGATCGACCTCATCTTCAACGCCGTCGCCGACGCCATGCCGGACCTGCGCCGGGCCTACGGCCCCCGCCGGCTGCGTTCGGCCTGGATCAACGGCGTCAAGGAACTCCGGGTCAGCGCCGGGTGACGGGACCGGCCGCCTCATTCCCGGCCCGAGGCCACCACCGCCAGTGCCCCCGACACGAGTGCCGCCAGCAGCAAGGGCAGGCCGAGGCCCCGGTGGAGGACCAGCCAGGCGCCCAGGTAGGCGCCGGCGGCCATCGCGAGCACCGAGGCCCCGCGGCGCCGAGTGCCGTGGCTCGTGGCGTCGCCGAGGCGGGACTCGGAGGCCAGGCCGGTCAGGGTCATCGTCACGACGGTGGTGGTGATCAGGTCGGGCACGCGCAGCTTGCGGACCGTCGCGGTGCGCAGGCCCATCGCGAAGGCCGTGATGCAGATCAGGGCGGCCCGGGTCCCGGCGGTGCCGGCCGGCCAGGCGAAGGCCACGGCCGCCGCCACGCCGATCAGCGCCGCCTCCGCCGCGAGGGCCAGCCGGGTCGAGCGGCGGCGGGAACCCCGGCCGAGGCGGCCCGCCACCCGGCCGCCGGTCACCGCGCCCAGCAGGAAGCAGACCAGGGACAGGGTCGCGTGGCGCACGGAGAACCCCGGGGCGCCGGCCGCGGCGAAGCCCAGGATGACCACGCTGCCGGTCACGTTGGCGGTGAAGACCCGGCCGAGGCCCAGGAAGCTGACGGCGTCGATCAGCCCGCTGACCACGGTCAGCGCCAGCAGAACGGTCACCAGTCGCAGTCCGCGCGTCTCCGGGTCCCGTACCGGCGGCGTCGGCGTCGTCATCGTTCCTCCGGAGGGGCAGGAGGTGGAGAGAAGTCCACCCGGCGCGCGAGAAGTCCACCCGAGGACGGGCAGGGCTCTCGGATGTCCGGGCGCAGCCTGCGTCCGCAGCGTTCGGGACATGACTCAGGACACGCGCAACACGGGGGAAAAGCAGCCCGGTCGGCCCAGCCGTGGCCCGGAACCGCCTGCGCCCTCTCTGAGGCCGGCGTACCGATCGGCACCCCCCGGACATGCGCGCGCACCCTCGCCCGGCGGGGGGGCGAGGGTGCGGGTGCTGGAGGTGGGACCGGTCGGCCACTTCGGGTCGGACCGGGCCGCGGCGGCCGGCGTCGCGCGCTGGTTCGGCGAGGGCGCGGCTCGGTGAGGGGCGGCCGGACGGCCGGTGGTTCGCAGCCGGGTGGCTCAGTACCAGCCGTTGGCCTGCCAGAAGTTCCAGGCCTTGACCGGGCTGCCGTAGCGGGAGTTCATGTAGTCCAGGCCCCACTTGATCTGGGTGGCCGGGTTGGTCTTCCAGTCGGCGCCGGCGGTGGACATCTTCGAGGCCGGCAGGGCCTGGACCAGGCCGTAGGCGCCGGAGGAGCTGTTGGTGGCGGCGGGGTTCCAGCCGCTCTCGTGCTCGACGATCTTGCTGAAGGCGTTGAACTGCGCGGCGTCCGGGATCATCCGGTGCGCGATCGCCTGGGCGGAGGAGGCCGAGGTGGTGGCGGCCTGGGCGGGCGCCGCGGTCAGAGCCATGCCGGCGGTGGCGGCGGCCAGGGCGGCGGTGGTGAGGGCCTTCTTCGGGGAAGCGATGCGGCGGATGAAGGAGACGGACACGGAGAACCTCTTGCGTCGGGGACGGGGGATCGCCCGCATGGGAAGGACCACGGGGTGTGGCCTCATGCGGCGGCGCCGCGGCCCGGGTGGGCTCGTGGCGCCTGGCGACGTCGTCCAGAGAAACAGGCCCGGAACCCGTCCGCAATGACCCCTTTTACTAGTTGTGGCCGGATCGGCGGCAAAGGTCGGCTGTGTGATCTGGGTCGCAAAGCGCAGGTCAGAAGGGGTGCACGAATGGATGTATCGGACAAATGGGTCTACTGTTCCGGGTCGTAGGTGACGTGCGTCATGTGGGGCGCTTCACCGGCCCGCTCACGGCGAGCGAACCGCTCCTCACTCAGCGGGACCGTCGAATGTGACCGCGGTCTCGAAAGCGGCCCGCCGCGTGGCCCGGCGCAACGCCCGCAGCACCGCCGGACCGAGGACGACGGTCAGCACGACCGTGCACAGCGCCCGGCCCAGGTCCCAGCCGAGCGAGGTGGCCAGGCAGTACGCGACGAAACGGGCCAGGTTCTCGGCCACCGGCGCACCGCCCTGGAAGGAGATGTTCGAGGCCGCCGCGCCCAGGAAGGGCCAGCCGGCCAGGTTCATGCACGTGCCGTACGCGAACGCGGCGAGGAAGCCGTAGCCGGCCAGCAGCAGCAACTCGCCACGACCACGCAGCCGGACCGGCCCGGGCAGCAGACCCGCGCCCATGGTGAACCAGCCCATCGACAGCATCTGGAACGGCAGCCACGGCCCGACCCCGCCCGTGAGCAGCGCGGACGCGAACATCGTCACCGAGCCGAGCGCGAAGCCGAACCCCGGCCCGAGCACCCGCCCGCTGAGCACCATCAGGAAGAACATGGGCTCCAGCCCCGCCGTGCCCGCGCCGATCGGCCGCAGTGCCGCGCCCGTCGCGGCCAGCACCCCCAGCATCGCCACGGCCTTCGGCCCGAGATCCGACTCCGAGATCGTCGCCGCGACCACCGCCACCAGCAGCACCAGCAGACCGGAGAACAGCCAGGGCGCGTCCTGGGCGTGGGCGTTCAGCTGGGAAGCGGGCGGGGCGAGGAAGGGCCAGCCGAAGGCGACCACACCGACCGCGCTGGTCAGCGCCAGCGCGGCGAGCGAACGGGGGCCGAGGCGCACGGCGTGCGTCCGTGCGGCGGTGCGTGTGCCGCGGCTCACGCCAGCGCCTCCCGCACCTGCGCCACCGTCAGCCACCGCTGCGGTGCCAGGATCTTGGTCACCTGTGGTGCGAAGGACGGGGAGGACACCACGATCTCGGCCGTCGGGCCGTCGGCGATCACCTCTCCCTCGGCGAGCAGCACCACCCGGTGGGCCAGCTCGGCGGCCAGCTCCACGTCGTGCGTGGCCAGCACGATCGCGTGCCCCTCGGCCGCCAGATCGCGCAGTACGGCGACCAGGCGGGCCTTGGCCGCGTAGTCCAGTCCGCGCGTCGGCTCGTCCAGCAGGAGCAGCGGAGGGCGGGCGGTCAGCACCACGGCCAGCGCGAGCGCCAGGCGCTGGCCCTCCGACAGATCACGGGGGTGGGTGTCGTCCGCGACACCCGGCAGCAGCTCGGACACCAGGGCCCGGCAGGTGCCGGGCGCCGCCGCCGCGTCCCGGTCGGCCGCCGCGCACTCGGCGGCGACGGTGTCGGCGTACAGCAGGTCGCGCGGCTCCTGGGGGACCAGACCGACCCGGCGGACGAGGTCCCGGGGCGGGGTGCGGTGGGGTATGGCGCCGCCGACGTCGACCGCCCCGGAACCGGGCGCCACCAGGCCGACGAGCGCGCCGAGGAGGGTGGACTTGCCGGCGCCGTTGCGGCCCATGAGCGCGATGGTCTCGCCGGGGGCGACGGTCAGGTCGACGTCCCGGAGGGCCTGGACGCGGTCGCGGCGGACGGAGAGGGCCCGGACCTCGGCGACGTGCTGTCGCGGCGCGTGCCGGGCGGGGGCGGGGCGGCGACGGAAGAGAGCACGACGGGCGGGGGTGCCGGGTGCCCGGTGCGGGGGCCGGCCGGATCCCGCTTGCCCGCGCGGGCGGGCTGCCGCGGCCACGCCCACCCCCGCCACCCCGGCGGCACGACCGCCTGCGGCTACGGCGGCCGGACCCCCCGGAGCCGGGGTGGTGGGGGTGTCCGCGGCTGCGGCGGGTGCGCCAGGGGTGTCCGCGGGTGCCGGCGCGGTGGACAGGCGGGTGCGGAGGGCGGGGGCCCGACGGCGGGCGTCCCGGACGGTGAGGGGCAGCGGGGACCAGCCGGCCAGGCGGCCGAGGGCCACCACCGGGGGGTAGACGGGGGACACGGCCATCACCTCGGCCGGGGGGCCGGTGACCGGGGCGGCGCCGGGGGCCGGGAGGAGGACGACCCGGTCGGCGTACTGGATGACCCGTTCCAGGCGGTGCTCGGCCATCAGGACCGTCGTCCCCAGGTCGTGCACCAGCCGCTGCAGTACGGCCAGCACCTCCTCGGCGGCGGCCGGGTCCAGCGCCGAGGTCGGCTCGTCGAGGACCAGCACCTGGGGGTGCGGGGTGAGGACCGAGCCGATCGCGACCCGCTGCCGCTGTCCGCCGGACAGCGTGGCGATCGGGCGGCCGCGCAGTCCGGCGAGGCCCAGCAGGTCGAGGGTCTCCTCCACGCGGCGCCGCATCACCGCCGGGGCGAGCCCCAACGACTCCATGCCGTAGGCGAGTTCGTCCTCCACGGTGTCCGTCACGAAGTGCGCGAGCGGGTCCTGGCCCACCGTGCCGACCACATCGGCGAGTTGACGCGGCTGGTGGGTGCGGGTGTCCCGGCCGGCCACCGTCACGCGACCCCTCAGGGTGCCTCCGGTGAAGTGCGGGACCAGCCCGCTCACCGTGCCCAGCACGGTCGACTTGCCGACCCCGGACGGCCCGGCGAGCAGCACCAGTTCGCCCTCGGGCACCTCGAAGTCGACGCCGGCGACGGTGGGCCGGGCCGCACCCTCGTACGTGACGCTGACATCCTCGAAGCGGATCACGACGGCTCCCGGGGGACGGCGAAGGCGGGCAGCAGGGCGAGCAGCACGGCCACGGCGGGCCAGAGCGGAAGCGTGGGGGCGACCAGGGGCACGACACCGGGGTGCAGCGCCCGCGGATCGCGGACGGAGGCGAGCGTGAGCAGCGCGGCCACCGCGGCACCGGAGCCCGTGACCAGCCAGGCGCGCGGGCCCCACGGGTCCGGGCGGTAGCGGGTGCGCAGGGAGCGCCGGCCGCCCAGCCGCAGCCCCGCGAGCGCGGCGGCGGCCCCGGCGAGCAGGACGGGAAGCCCGTACGCGCCCCCGGCCGCCGTCAGCAGCCCGTACGTGCCCGCGCACACGCCGAGCAGGCCGCCGAGGGTGAGCGCGGCCGTGGTACGGCGGACCCGGGCGGGAACGTCGGCGGTACGGCCGTAGCCGCGGGCCTCCATCGCCGCGGCGAGCGCGACCGAGCGCTCCAACGCCCCCTCCAGGACCGGCAGTCCGACCTGGAGCAGGCCCCGGACACCCCGGTCCGGACGGCCGCGCAGGCGGCGGGCGGCGCGCAGCCGCCGCACGTCGGCGATGAGATGGGGCGCGAAGGTGAGGGCGACGACCACGGCCACGCCCGTCTCGTACAGGGCACCGGGCAGGGACTTGAGGAGGCGGGTGGGGCTGGCGAGGGCGTTCGCGGCCCCGACGCAGATCAGGAGGGTGGCGAGCTTCAGGCCGTCGTACGCGGCGAACACGACGGCCTCGGCGGTGACCCGGCCGCCCAGCCGGATGCCCTGCGCCCAGTGCGGGAGCGGGACTTCGGGGAGCGTCAGGAGGACGTGCGTGCCGGGGATGGGGGAGCCGAGCGCCACCGCGAACAGGACGCGGATGAGGAGGACGGCGAGGGCGAGCCGCACGAAGGCGCTGTAGGAGCGGGCCCAGGGGGCGGGGGAGCGGTGGGTCGCCACGACGTAGGCGGAGGCGGATATGAGGAGGGCGAGGAGCAGCGGATTGGTGGTGCGGGTGGCGGCGACGCCGAGGGACACCGCCCACAACCACCAGGCACCGGGGTGCAGGGAGGCGAGGTGCGGGCGCCCGGAAGGGACGCGGGGCGCCGTCCGCTGCGCGGCCACCGTCACGCGGCCGCGGTCGGCCGCCGCACGCCCGGACCCGCGGGACTGCGTCAGCTCACCCGGACTCATCGCGCCGCCGACGTGCCTGCCACACCGCCGCCCCCGCCAGCAGGACGACCACGCCCGCGCCGATCGGCAGACCCAGCGAGGGCCCGCCGCCGGACCCGCCTCCACGGTGCTCGCCCTCGGCGGAGACCTGCTCGCCGCACCCCTGGCGCGGATACCCGGCGATGGCGCACAGCAGGGCGTTGGTGTCGTACCGGAGCGGCTTCGCCACGGCGGCCAGCGCGTCCGCGGCGGTCGCGTCGGGCCGCACCCGCACGCACGCGGTACGGCGCGCCGGCGGGGTCTCGCCGGAGGGCGCGTCCGACCGCGTGCCGAAGTCGAGGACCAGGCCCACCCGCTTCGTGCCCGACGTGGCCGGCGTGCCGGCGCAGATCGTGTCGAAGTCCGCCGTACCGCGCGGCCGGCTGGCGTCCGCCGAGTCCGCGCTCACCGCGAACCGGAAGCCCTGGACCGTGCCGTCGTCGGGGCGGACGAAGGCCGGGCCCTGGGTGGCGTACGTCCAGTGGCCGCCGGTGCGCTCCCAGAAGGACCAGTAGCGGTAGCCGGTGGCACCGGACGGTCCGGCGGAGGCGAGGAGCAGCAGCGCGGCGACGAGCACCGGCAGGGTACGGCGGACGGCGGTCACGGCTGCCGCTTCTTCCGGCCGCTGAGCAGGAAGCCGATGCCGACGCCGGCGACGAGGCCGACGCCGACGATCCACCAGACGCTCGTGCCGGAGCCGTCGTCGGACTTCTCCTCGTGCTCGGCGGAGTCCATGTGCGGGGCCGGGCCGAGCGCGTTGAGGGAGCGGACCAGGCTGGTGCCGCCGAAGTCGCCCGGCTGCTGCCCGAGCGCGTGGGCGGCGAGGATCAGCTGGGCGTACGCGGCCGGGCCGTTCTGGGTCGCCCACGGGCCGGCGTTCTTCTCCAGCCAGGCGTAGGCCTTCTTCGCCGGCTCGGTCCGGCCGTCCGCGGCGAGCGCGACGACGGCGTCGGCGGTGTTGCCGAAGTCGGGCTGGTCCTCGGCACCGGGCAGGGTGGACTTGAGGTGGCCGGTCCCGGCGACGGCCGCCGCCAGGTAGGCCCCGGCGTTGTCGGCGACCTGGGTGCGGCTCTCGGCCTTGGTGCAGGTGTCCCGCGCGGGGGCCTTGCCGGCCTGCGCCACGAAGCCCTTGCCGAGGGCGCCGAGCAGGCCGGCCGCCGTCGCGTCCGCGTTGGCGAGCAGCTTGCCCTTCTTGTCCGGCTGGTAGGCGAAGGCGCCGCCGCCGTCCTGGTCGCAGGGGATGGACCAGGCGGGCAGGGCGTCGTAGGGGGACTTGCCGGACTTGCGCACGTCCGCCGGGTCGGTGCCGGCCGCGGCCAGCGCGCCGATGACGACGGAGGTGGAGTTGGTGTCGCTGGGGCCGCCGGGGTAGTAGCCCCAGCCGCCGTCCTCGTTCTGCACGGACTTCAGCCAGTCCACGGCCTTGCCGACGGCGATGCCGTGCCCGTCGGTCGCGGCGAGGGCCTGGACGGCGGCGGCCGTGCTGTTGGTGTCGGCTTTGACCTTGTCGTCGCACGGCTTGGCGGGGGCGGCGCGGAACGCGGCGAAGGAGCCGTTCGCGCACTGCTGGCCGGTGAGCCAGTCCACGGCCCGCGCGGCCGGCCGGTAGCCGAGGGTCCGCTGGGCGAGCAGCGTCAGCGACTGCCGCCACACGCCGTCGTAGGTCGGGTCTCCCTTGCCGTACAGCCCGGACGGGACCGTCACCTTCGGCGACGGGGACGGTGCGGCGGCCGTGGCGGGCGCGGCGGCGGCCAGCACGCCTACGGCGGCGAGAGCCGCGGCGCTGCGGCGGACGTTCATGGTCGGCGACTGCCTCTCCTGCGGGGAACCGGGCAGCGCACGGGTGACACCCCGGGCGGCTCGGCTCCGTAGACCTCGACGGTGCCGTGCGCGGCGGGCCGCCGCACACGCGAGCCGGTCAACGTCCCGTCCGGGGCGATCCGGCTCACCGCCTCGCTGGCGGCACACGGATGGGGGTGCCCCCGGCGCGAGCGCAGCCGAGAGTCGGGAGAGGGTCAGCGCCGGAATTGCACCGGCTTCCCCCCGTACGGGTGTGATGACGACCCCGCCACTTTACCGGCCGCCTTGAGCGGGCTGAGGGGTGGCTGTGCGCACAGGGGGGTGGTGACGGGGGTCACGGCCACGAGGGCTTCGGAGGAGATGCGGTCACCGGGAGCGCTGCGCCTTGACGGGCCGACTTCACGGGTGCCCGCGGGCCCACAAGGAGACGCCCCGGGTGCCGCTCCCCCATAGGCGGCACCCGAGGCGGGTCGGAATCTTGCTCTCCGTGCGGTGATCCTCACCCACCGCGCCCCTAACTGTCAACGATAGCTGCCTAATTAGGCAGGGAGCGTTGTCACGTCTGGTCGCCGAACGGGCGAACGGGTAGCCTCGCCGTCAGCCCAGCCACCGAACGGACGACACGCCCAGGGGGGACCTCGGTGAGTGACGCGTACGCCTCGCTGGCCGATGCCCTCGACCGGCTCGGCGAGTTGACCGGCCGTCCCGGCCGGCTGCCGGAGGCCTTGGACGTGGCCGGTCTCTCCCACCGCACGGGCATCCCCGTCGGCGTCGTCGTCGACCTGCTCTCCGGCGGTCGCGCACCCGAGACGGGCCTGGCCGAACGCGTGCGCCAGCGGCTGGACTTCATACGGGAGACCCGGCGCCGTCCGGACGGCAAGCGGTACTCGCTGGACGAGCTGGCCAGGATCGCCGGAACCAGCCGGCAGTGGCTGAGCGAGTGGCGCAAGAGCGGGATGCCGAGCCTGGAACACGCCGACCGGCTGCGCCGGTTCTTCGGCCTGCCCGCCGGCTTCTTCACGGCGGACGAGCCGGAGGCGCTGCACGAGGCGCTGCAACCGGTGCTGAAGAGCCTGGAGGCGGAGGCCGACCCGCTGCTGCGGCTGCGCGAGAGCGGGCTGGTACGACTGGCCGCCCGCGCCCCGCAGATGAACGCCCGCCAGCTCGCCACCCTCGCCGACCTGGCCGAGATGATCATCGCCTCCGAGCGGGCGGAGGACGCCGGGCGTGCCTGAACCGAGCGGCAAGGCTCCGAAGCCGGCGCCGTACCCGCGGTCGGCGCCGCTGTCCAAGCACTTCAGGTCCCCGAGACGCTTCCTCGACCGGCTCGTGCGCGACACGGTCCGCACCCTCACCCCGCCGACGGGCCCGGAGGCGTTCCTGCACGCGCTGTGCGCCACGCTCAGCCCGCAGCTCGACCGCCCGGTCCGGCTGAAGTTCGTCGCCTTCCCACCGGGCCTGGACGTCTCCGGGGTCACCCTCGCCCGGGACGAGGACTACATCGTCGTGGTCGAGGACCGGGCCCCGGACCCGCACAAGTTCGTCATCGCCGGCCACGAGATCGGGCACATCCACTACGGCACGCTGGACGTGCACTACCCGTCCGGCCTGCCCGCCGCCGCCCGTCGGCTGCTCTCCCGCGCCGAGGACGACGTCCCGTGGGACCGGGTGGTCGCCATGGCCACCCGGTCGCCCGCCGCGGCGGCGGCCGAGGCCGAGTGGGAGGCCGAGGAGTGCGGGCTGCGTCTGGCCGCGAAGTTCTCCAAGGTCGTCGGGCCGGGTGCGGCGGGCCGGATGACCCAGGACACCCTCACCGACCGGCTGTCGTCCTCGCTGGGCAACATCGGCGGGCCCTGATGCGCTGGGACATCGCCGGTTCCTTCGCCGCCTACGCCGTCCCGGCCGCCCTGCTCGCCGTGGCCTTCGTCATCAAGCTGCCGCTGCTCCGGCGGGCCTGGCAGGACCCGATCCTGCGGGCCACCGCCCTGCTGCTCGGCATCGGCGCGGTCTGCTTCGCCTCGCTGCCACCGGCCAACCTGCACCGCATCAACGTCCTGTCCGGCATCCCCAACTTCGCCGGGCTGTGGGTGTACTCGCTGCTGACCGCGTATTGCGGTGCCTGCCTGTGGCTCATCATCACCTGGCGGGAGCCGCCGTCCGCCGTGCGCCGCCGGCGCACCCGCCTGGTCTGGGTGGCGTACACCGTCATCATCGTCGGCCTGTGGACGACGTTCCTGCTCGGCGACCACCGGGCGGAGCGCACGCGGGACCTCGACACGTACTACGCGGGCACGCCGTGGATGCGCGAGTTCGTGCTGCTCTACCTCGTCGCCCACCTGGTGTCCGCGCTCGTCGCGGCGGGCATGCTGTGGGCCTGGTACCGGGAGGTCGAGGAGGCCTGGCTGCGCCGGGCGGTGATCTTCCTCCAGGTGGCCTACGCCCTCGGGCTCCTCTTCGACGCCGCCAAGCTCGCCGCGATCGGCGCCCGCTGGAGCGGCCGGAACTGGGACTGGCTCTCCACGTACGCCGCCCCGCCGTTCGCCATCGCCGAGGCGGTGCTGGTGGCCGTCGGCTTCATCGCCGGGCAGGCCGGGCCGTGGGCGACGGAGCACCGGAGGCTGGTGCGCACCCACCGCCGGCTGAAGCCGCTGTGGCAGACCATGCTGGCGGTCACCGCGCCGGCGGCGCCCGCGACCGGCCGGGTCAGCGGTGCCGCCCTCCGTCTGGAGCTGCGCCGGGCCGCCATCAACGACGGGCTGCTCAAGCTCGCCCCGCACCTGTGCGCGACGCGGCGCGAGCGGACGCGGACGGCGGCGACGGCGGCGGGCTACCCGCGGTCCGTGGCGCGGGGCATCGCGGCGGCGGTGGACATCCTCGTCGCGGCCGACGCGCTGCACGCGCCCGCGGACCGCGCCCGTCCGCTGCCGGCCGGGCGGGCCGGGGCCGCCTTCGTCCCCGACAGCGAACTGGAGTCGGTCGCGCACGCGTTGCGGAACCACGCGGCGGCCATCGAACGGTTCCGCCGGCAGGCGGTCGCCACGGAAGGTCTCACCTCACATGCCTGACATGCCCACCGCCCGCCGTACCGCGCTCGTCATCGGCGGCAGCACGGCCGGCATGCTCGCCGCGTCCGTGCTCGCCAGCCGCTTCCACGAGGTGACGATCGTGGAGGCCGACCGGCTGCCCGAGGGCCCCGAGCCGCGCAAGGGCCTGCCCCAGGCCCGGCACGCCCATCTGCTGTGGTCCGGCGGGGTGGCCGCGCTGGAGGAGCTGCTGCCGGGCGTCACCGGGGAGCTGACCGCACGGGGCGCGGGGCTCATCGGGGTGATGCGGGACCTGGTCAGCAAGGCGCCCTCCGGGCAGTGGTTCCGGCGCTTCACCGACTCCCGGCACCACATGATCGTGTGCAGCCGGGACCTGCTGGACGCGGTGGTCCGCGCCGACGTCCTCGCCGGGCGCCGGATCACCCTGCGCGACGGGATCCGGGTGGCGGGTCTGACCGGCGACCGCCGGCGGGTGACCGGCGTCCGCCTGCCCGCGGGTGACACGCTGCACGCCGACCTGGTGGTCGACGCGAGCGGGCGCGGCTCCCAGGCGGACGCCTGGCTGCGGGCGCTGGGCCACGCGCCGGTCGAGGAGCGGGTGGTCGACGCGGGCGTCGCCTACGCCAGCCGCGTCTACGCGGCCCCGGACGCCGCGGCGAGGCTGCGCTACCCGGTGGTGAACGTGCAGGCCGACCCGCGCGACGCGCCCGGCCGGGGCGGGGTCGTCGTACCGATCGAGGGCGACCGCTGGCTGGTCACGCTGTCCGGCACCCGGGGCGGTGAACCCTCCGCGGACCCGGACGCGTTCGAGCACTTCGCGCTCACGGCCCTGAAGGACCCGGTCATCGGCAGGCTCCTCACGCGGGCGAAGCCGCTGACCGACCCGGTGACGACCCGCAGCACGGCCAACCGCCGCCGCTTCTACGAGAAGGCCCGGACCTGGCCGGAGGGCTTCGCCGTCCTCGGGGACGCCGTCGCCGGCTACAACCCGGTCTACGGCCACGGCCTGTCCGTCGCCGCGCAGAGCGCCCTCGCCCTCGGCCGGACCCTCGACCGGTACGGCCCCACCGCCCCCGGCACCGCCCGCCGGATCCAGCGCGCGGTGGCCCGGCCGGTGGGCAACGCGTGGAACCTGGCGGTCGGCCAGGACGCCTACTACCCCGGAGCCGCGCCCCAGCCGCCGACCCCCGTCGAACGCCTCCTCACCGCCTACGTCGACAAGGCGGTGGCCGCCGGCTCCGAGAACCCGCACGCCCTGCGCGGCCTGCTGGACGTCATGAGCCTGCGCACCCCGGCGGCCCGCCTCTTCGCCCCCGACATGCTCTGGACCCTCTGCTTCGGCACCCGCAAGGGCCCCCTGCCGGGGCCGCCGCTGACACCGGCGGAACGGGAGGCGGCGGGGCTGGACTGAGGGACCGACGGCTGCGGCCGATGGGGTGGTCGGGCCGTCGTGGCCGGGGCCGGCCCGGGCCGCGGGTCACACCGCCACGTACGCCACCGGCTCGCTCCCCGGTACCGGTTCCGCGCGGCCCGGTTTCACCAGGCGGCGCAGGTGGGACTCCGCCTCCGAGACGGCGATGGTGCGGGAGCCGTGGGGGATGTCGGGCCAGGGGCGGTTCCACTCCATGCGCTCGGCGAGCTGCCAGGGGGTGAGGGGCTCGGCGAGGAGGGCGAGGAGGCCGGCCAGGCGGCTCTCGTGGTGGTCGAGCAGTGCCCGGACGCGGCCGGGGGCGTCGGTGAAGGGGTGCTGGTGGGCCGGGAGGACCTCGGCGGGGGTGAGCCGGCCGATCCGCTCCAGGGAGGCGAGGTAGTCACCGAGGGGGATCGGTGACCGTCGCGTCGTCGGGGTCCTCGTACAGGCCGATGTGCGGGGAGATCTCCGGCAGCAGGTGGTCGCCGCTGAACAGGCGCCCGTGGCCGGGCAGTCGCGCCGGGTGCTCCTCCTCCAGATGGAGGCAGACATGGCCCGGAGTGTGCCCGGGGGTCCAGATCGCGCGCAGCCGCCGTCCCGGCAGGTCGAGCAGCTCGCCGGGGACGGTCTCGCGGTCCGGCAGGGCGGGGGAGAGGCCGGGCAGGGCGCGGGCGCGGGGGGTGCGCAGCGGCGCCACGTGCTCCTCGGGCGCCCCGGCCGCCGTCAGCTTGGCCGCCATGTACGACAACCACCGCTCCGGCCGGGTCTGCGCCGTCCGCCGCACGATCGCCGCGTCGGCCGCGTGCAGCGCCACCCAGGCGTCGGACGCCTCGCGGACCCGCGCCGACAGGCGGTGGTGGTCGGGGTGGTGGTGGGGGATGACGACGCCGTGGACCTCCCCGACCGCCGTACCGCAGGCCGCGAGCCCCGCCACCAGGGTGTCCCAGGAGCCGGGGTCGTCCCAGCCGGTGTCGATCAGCACCGGGCCCCGGCCGGTGTCCACCACGTACACCAGCGTGTGGCCGAGGGGGTTGTCCGGGATGGGCACCCGGACCGACCGTACGCCCCCGCCGTGATCGAACGCCGTCACCGTCCGGTCTCCGCCCCTCCGCCCGCCCGTCCGGCTGATCACCACCGCGACCGGAGGGAACAACCCGGCGCTGCGTCACCCTTGTCACAGCCGGGTCCCCGCGGGCGGCGGGGTACGCTCCTGCGGTTCCGGTGTACCGCGACATGGCGAGCAGGGTGGGAAAAGAGTGCACAAGTCCGAGGCCAAGCAGTTGATCGACCAGGCCTACGAGGCCTGGGACGCCGAGGACTGGCTGACCGCCGCCGGGCTGTTCGAGCGGGTCCTCGCGCACTACCCGGACGAGCCGAAGAGCTCGGTGTGGTGGTACGACGCCGCGCTCGCCCACAAGTTCCTGCGCAACTGGGGGAAGGCGTACGAGCTGGGCCGCGAGGCCGCCGCCCGGGCTCCGCGGGGTGAGGGCGATCCGGCGTACTGGAACCTCGGCATCGCGGCGACCGTCCAGCGTGACTGGGCGACGGCCAGGGACGCCTGGGAGGGGTTCGGTATCCGACTCCCGCCGGGTGAGGGCGAGATCAACGGGCGGTTCGGGCCGGCGTGCGTCCGGCTGGACACGGGCGGGGAACGGGAGGTCGTCTGGATCGACCGGCTCTGTCCGACGCGCGGCCGGGTGGTGAACGTGCCGGTGACCGGCGGACGCCGCTTCGGTGAGATCGTCGTCCACGACGGGGAGCCGAAGGGGCGGCGGGTCGTCGAGGGGCGCGAGTACCCCGTCTTCGACGAACTCCTGCTCTTCCAGGCCTCCGACCTGCCGACGCTGACCGCGACGGTGCACGCGGGCGAGGTGGCCGACCTCGACGCGCTGGTCGAGCTCTTCGACCGGCACGGCTACGGTGCCGAGCCGGCGAGCGGCTTCGAGGTGCTGTGCGCCTGTTGCAGCGAGGGCACGCACGAGCAGGAGCGGAAGGCCCACGCGGGTGCGCAGCGGGTGTCCTTCGCGGCGCCCGAGGAGGAGGCCCGCCGGCTGCTCGGCCAGTGGGCGGCGCAGACGCCGGTCGGCCGGAGCTGGAGCGGGCTGGCCCCGGTCGGCTGAGTCCTCCACCTCATTGTGGCGAATTGGTCGGAAATGGGGGGTTCCGTCGGCCGGTATCCGTTCTATCCTGGTATTGGCCTACGAGGCGAGTGAGGGAGTCCGACCGGAGTAGCCGACTCAGGCGGGATGCGCAGGCATCCGCCCGGGCCGACAGCGACGGTAGGGCTGAGAGGCCGGAAGGCAGCAGTCAGGCCGGACGGCGACCCCCATTACCTGATCCGGACCATACCGGCGAAGGGAACCCGTCTCGTAGGTCTTACGCGTGCCCCGCCCCGTGCCCCTCCGGCTCCGTCAGGTCGATCAGCCGGCACACGGTCTCGATGTCGATCTTCACCTGGGCGATGGAGGCGCGGCCCGACAGCCAGGTGATGAGGGCCGAGTGCCAGGTGTGCTCGATGACCCGGACCGCGGAGAGCTGCTCGGGGGTGGGGTCCGCCTGCCCCATGGCGTCCAGGATGATCGCGGTCGTCTGGCGGGAGACCTGGTCGACCTCCGGCGAGACGCCGCGGTCGGCGAAGGTGAGGGCGCGGACCATCGCGTCGGCCAGATGCGGCTCGCGCTGCAGGGCCCGGAAGGCCCGCATCAGGGTCTCCGCGACCCGCTCGGCGGCGGTGTCGCCCGCCGGGGGCTTCTTGCGCAGGGTCCCGTGCATGTGCTCCAGCTGGTCCTGCATGGTGGCGACCAGTAGATGCACCTTGGACGGGAAGTAGCGGTACAGCGTGCCGAGAGCCACCTGCGACGACTCGGCCACCTCACGCATCTGCACGGCGTCGAACCCTCCCCGGCTCGCCAGCTGCGCGCTCGCGTGCAGGATCCTGCGACGGCGGGCCTCCTGCCGCTCGGTGAGGGGCGAGGCCGGACGCGAGGTGCTGGCTTCCGCGGGCATGGGTCCCCGTTCCGTGACAGTCGGTGAGGCCGTCTGTTGGGCTCGTGATCGGACAGCATGGCAGGGCGGCGCGCCGTGGCGCGAATCACCTGATCCACTGCTCACAGCGCCCCTACCTGCCGGTAGATTCAGAGGCTCTTGAACGATCAAGTCTGAAACTTGTTCTAGATTAGCGTCCCGTCGTAGTCTCGCGGGACAGTGCAGGCAGAAGGGGGCACGGAGTGACCGCTGAGGCCCGGGAAGCGGGTGCCGACCAGGAACCCGCTGCCGACGGCGGACGACCGCTCGACATCGCGCTCCTCACCTACAAAGGGAACCCGTTCTGCGGGGGCCAGGGTGTCTACGTACGACACCTCTCGCGCGAGCTGGCCCGCCTCGGCCACCGCGTGGAGGTCATCGGCTCCCAGCCGTACCCCGTCCTCGACGAGGGCCACCCCGGCCTCACCCTCACCGAGCTGCCGAGCCTCGACCTCTACCGCCAGCCCGACCCCTTCCGCACCCCGAAGCGGGAGGAGTACCGGGACTGGATCGACGCCCTGGAGGTCGGGACCATGTGGACCGGCGGCTTCCCCGAGCCGCTGACCTTCTCGCTGCGCGCCCGCCGGCATCTGCGCGCCCGGCGCGGTGAGTTCGACGTCGTCCACGACAACCAGACCCTGGGCTACGGCCTGTTGGGCGACCTCGGCGCGCCCCTGGTCACCACGGTCCACCACCCCATCACCGTGGACCGGCAGCTGGAGCTGGACGCCGCCGACACCTGGCAGCGCCGCTACTCGGTGCGCCGCTGGTACGCCTTCACCCGCATGCAGAAGCGCGTCGCCCGCCGGCTGCCCTCGATCCTCACCGTCTCCGGCAGCTCCCGCCAGGAGATCGTGGACCACCTCGGCGTCCGTGACGAGCGGGTCCACGTCGTCCACATCGGCGCCGACACCGACCTGTTCGCGCCGGATCCGGCCGTCCCCGAGGTGCCGGGCCGGATCGTCACCACCTCCAGCGCCGACGTGCCGCTGAAGGGGCTGGTGTTCCTCGTGGAGGCGCTCGCCAAGGTGCGCACCGAGCACCCCGCCGCCCACCTGGTCGTCGTCGGCAAGCGCCCGCAGGAGGGCCCCGTCGCCCAGGCCATCGAGCGGTACGGCCTCGAAGGCGCCGTCGACTTCGTCAAGGGCATCTCCGACGCCGAGCTGGTCGACCTGATCCGCTCCGCCCAGGTGGCCTGCGTGCCGTCCCTGTACGAGGGCTTCTCGCTGCCCGCCGCCGAGGCCATGGCCACCGGGACCCCGCTGCTCGCCACCACCGGCGGCGCGATCCCCGAGGTCGCGGGCCCGGACGGCGAGACCTGCCTGGCCGTACCGCCCGGTGACGCGGGGGCGCTGGCCGCCGGGCTGAACCGGCTGCTCGGGGACCCGGAACTGCGGGCGCGCCTCGGCCACGCGGGCCGCCGGCGGGTGCTCGACCGCTTCACCTGGGCCCGCGCAGCCGAGGGCACCGTGGCCCACTACCGCGAGGCCATCGCCCGCTCCGCGGGCCACTCCCCGAGCCGCTCCGCGGCCCGGACCCCCGGCCGCTCCGCGGCCCCGGCAAGTGTTGCAGGCGTCTCCTCCGAAAGCAGGGCCACGTGCTGACCGTCGACTTCTCCCGGTTCCCGCTCGCCCCCGGCGACCGTGTCCTGGACCTCGGCTGCGGAGCCGGCCGGCACGCCTTCGAGTGCTACCGGCGCGGCGCCCAGGTCGTGGCCCTGGACCAGAACGGCGAGGAGATCCGCGAGGTCGCCAAGTGGTTCGCGGCGATGAAGGAGGCCGGGGAGGCCCCGCAGGGCGCCACCGCCACGGCCATGGAGGGCGACGCCCTCGCCCTGCCGTTCCCCGACGAGTCCTTCGACGTCGTCATCATCTCCGAGGTGATGGAGCACATCCCCGACGACAAGGGCGTGCTCGCCGAGATGGTCCGCGTGCTCAAGCCGGGCGGGCGCATCGCGATCACCGTGCCGCGCTACGGCCCCGAGAAGGTCTGCTGGGCGCTGTCCGACGCCTACCACGAGGTCGAGGGCGGCCACATCCGCATCTACAAGGCCGACGAGCTGGTCGCGAAGATCCGCGAGGCGGGTCTGAAGCCGTACGGCAGCCACCACGCGCACGCGCTGCACTCGCCCTACTGGTGGCTGAAGTGCGCGTTCGGCGTCGACAACGACAAGGCGCTGCCGGTGCGGGCGTACCACAAGCTGCTGGTCTGGGACATCATGAAGAAGCCGTTCGCCACCCGGCTGGCCGAGCAGGCCCTCAACCCGCTGATCGGCAAGAGCTTCGTGGTCTACGCGACCAAGCCGCACCTGCCGCGGCTGTCCGAAGGGGCGGCCGCCGAGTGACCACCCCCCGGACAGAACACCTCGTCCTGCCCGGGGTCCTCACCGCCGAGCAGGCTGCCGCGACCGTCGCCGGCATCCTGGCCGTGCAGCGGGAGGACGGCGCGATCCCATGGTTCCGCGGGCATCACCTCGACCCGTGGGACCACACCGAGGCCGCGATGGCCCTGGACGCGGCCGGTGAGCACGACGCCGCCGAGCGGGCGTACGGCTGGCTCGCCCGGCACCAGAACGAGGACGGCTCCTGGTACGCCGCCTACGCCGACGGCGCCCACGACGCGATCACGGACCGCGCCCGCGAGTCGAACTTCGTCGCCTACATAGCCGTCGGCGTCTGGCACCATTACCTGTCCACCGGCGACGACACGTTCCTGGACCGCATGTGGCCGACCGTGTACGCGGCCGTCGAGTGGGTGCTGCGCCTCCAGCAGCCCGGGGGGCAGATCGGCTGGCGCCGCGAGGACGACGGCACGCCGGCGACGGACGCGCTGCTGACGGGCAGCTCCTCCATCCACCACGCCCTGCGGTGCGCGCTCGCCATCGCCGAGGAACGGGAAGAGCCGCAGCCGGACTGGGAGTTGGCCGCCGGCTCCCTCCGCCACGCGATCCGCCGCCACCCGGAGCGCTTCCTGGACAAGGACCGCTACTCGATGGACTGGTACTACCCGGTCCTCGGTGGCGCGCTCACCGGAGCGGAGGCCAAGGCCCGCATCGAGGCCGGCTGGGACCGGTTCGTCGTCCCCGGCCTCGGTGTGCGCTGCGTGGTCCCGAACCCCTGGGTGACCGGCGGCGAGTCCAGCGAACTCGCCCTGGCCCTGTGGGCGATGGGCGAGTCCGACCGGGCCCTGGAGATCCTCCAGTCCATCCAGCACCTGCGGGACCCGGACAGCGGCCTGTACTGGACGGGCTACGTCTTCGACGACGACGCCGTCTGGCCCCGCGAGCTGACCACCTGGACGGCCGGCTCCCTGCTGCTGGCCGTGGCCGCGCTGGGCGGCCACGACGCCACGTGCGCGGTGTTCGGCGGCCAGCACCTGCCGGCCGGCCTCGACCCGGACTGCTGCGGCTGACCCCGCCAGGGGCCGGCCCGGCCGGCCGCGCCGGGGTCAGTGCCGGTGCATCCGGTTGGCTATGGCATGGCCCACGAACAGGTAGACCACCGCGGCGAGCCCGTATCCGGCGACCACCCGGGCCCAGGCCTCGTCGAAGGTGAAGAGGTCGTGGGACCAGCCGGCCAGCCAGGCGGCCGCGTCATGGACGAACTGGACCAGGCTGTTCGCCCGGTTCGCGTCCAGCAGGTACATCAGGATCCACAGACCGAGGATCAACGCCATGATGTCGGCGACGATCGCGATGACCGTCCCGGCCTGGTTCGCGCCGTTGCGATATCGAGGGGACATACTTTCCGGATTGCCGGGCGGTGTGCCGTGAAACCCCCCACACAGCCCGGAGGGAACCCGGACCCGGCCCGGACTCCACCCGGACGGCGTCGCCCGGGTGGCGCACCCCGCGGCCCCGGGCGAGGCTGCCGGAGGAAGCAGACCGCTCGGGGAGGACACGTCCGGAGGACTCCGTGCCCGTACCGATACGGCGCCTCGTGGTGGCGCTCACCTTGTGCTGCGCCCTGGTGGCGGGTGCCACCGCCTGTGGGGGCAGCGAGAAGAGCAGTACGAAGGACACCGCGGCGGCACAGGTCGTGCCCGCCGCCGACACCCCCAGCCCGACCACGTCCGCGGAGAAGCGCAAGTTCGCCAAGACACGCTTCGTGGTGGACGCGGGCCTCGCCGCCGGCGCGACCTACCAGTGGATCGTCAAGCCCTGGAAGGAAGGCAAGTTCAAGAAGGGCGCCAAGGGCCGCAGGACGGCCCTGATCAAGGCCGGTCTCGCCGGTGCCTTCGCCTACAACCGGCTCAAGGCGGCCCAGAAGAACGCCCAGGCCGACCCGACCCTCTCCAAGGCGCTCGCGCCCCTGAGCAACGGCATCGAGGCCCTGAAGAACCTGCCGTCCAAGCTCCGCAAGGGCGACGAGAACGCGGTGAACTCGTTCAACGACGTCATCGGCGACGTCAAGGACGCGGGCAAGAGCGCCGGTGCCCCGGTCAAGGACCAGGTGCCCTCGGCCTCCCAGCTCTCCAAGGGCTAGGGGTGCCGTCCGCACGGCGCACCTAGGAGTTCAGCTCCGCCGGCACGCGCAGCGTGTGCGGGTCCGGGGACAGGGCCGGCAGGTCCGTCACCGGGCCCCGGCGCCACAACTCCAGCCGCTCGGCGACGCGTTCGCGCGGACCGACCAGGGAGATCTCGTCGGCGAAGGCGTCCGGCACGGCCAGCACGGCCTCCCTCCGGCGCCCGGCGAGGATCCGCCGGGCCTCGGCCTCGTACCCCGTGCGGGCCATGAGATCGGCGTGGAAGTTGCGGGCCGCGTGCCCCATCCCGCCGATGTGGAAGCCGAGCATGGCCTTGACGGGCAGGAGGCCCTCGGCCACGTCGTCGCAGACCTTCACCCTGGCCAGCGGTGCCACCATGAACCCCTTCGGCACCTCTGGCACCACGTCGCCGTACACCTCGGGCCGGCTCGGCGCCCGGTACAGCGGCAGCCGGCCGTCGGCGATCCGGACCGTCCGGGCGACGTCGCGGGGGCCCTCGGCGCCGAGGAGGACGGGGAGGTCGCGGCGCAGGGGATGGGTGATCGGCTTGAGCGGCTTGCCGAGGCCGGTGCCGTCCGGGCCCCGGTAGGGCAGCGGGTGGAAGCGCCCGTCCACCGCCACCGGCGCCTCCCGGCGCAGCACCTGTCGTACGACGTCCACGTACTCCCGGGTCGCGGTCAGCGGCGACTTCGGGAACGGGCGGCCGTACCAGCCCTCCACCACCTGCGGCCCGGACAGCCGAGCCCGAGCAGGACGCGTCCGCCGCAGAGGTGGTCCAGGGTGAGCGCGTGCATCGCCGTCGCGGCCGGCGAGCGGGCGGCCGTCTGGGCAACCGCCGTACCCGGCCTGGTCCGTGAGGTGTGGGCGGCGATCCAGGTCAGCGGGGTGAAGGCGTCCGAGCCCCAGGACTCCGCCGTCCACACCGAGTCGTAGCCGAGCCGCTCCACCTCCCGGGCGAGCGGCACATGACCGGTGTCCGGCCGCGTCCCCACTAGCCGAGCGCGAGACCGAGCCGCATGCGCCCACCTCCTGACGGATCGTCAGACACCGGCCGGGGGGCGACTGTACGGCAACGGCCCCCCACCCGGAAGGGCGAGGGGCCGTTGCGACGCGACGGGACGGGTCAGCCGCGCTGGATGCCCGAGGTGTCCTGGAGCAGGCCTCGGCGGCCGTCCTGGGTCTGCGCGACCAGCGCGGCACCGCGCTGCTCGACGGCCAAGTACCACGTACCGGGGGCCAGTTCGGCGATCTGGTTCGGCGAACCGTCCTCCGAGAACAGTGGCCGGGGCACCGGCACGGCGAACCAGAACGGCGAGAAGTCCGCAGCGGCCGGCTGCGGCGCCGGGGCGGCGGCCTGCGCGGCCGGCGGCTGCTGCCCGAACGGCTGGCCCGGCTGCGGCTGCGCACCGTAGGGCTGCTGCGGCTGGGCGCCCGGGTAGCCGTAACCACCGGGCGGCTGGGCGCCGTAGGGCTGCGGGGCGACCGGCTTGGGCGCCGGGATCAGGGCGGCCTGGAGAGCGGGCACCAGCGGGGTGGCGACGGCGGCGGCGGCCAGGACGAGCGCGGCGATGAACCCGAGGACGAGACCGGCGCCGGCGTCCACGTTGTCGAGGTCGATCAGCGTCCACAGCAGCGTCCAGGCCGCCAGGATCGCGAAGGCGGTGCCGACCGCGGTGAGGTCGAGCCCGGCCACCTTGCGCGGCTGCGGCAGGCAGCGGTTGACGACGATGAGAACGGCACCGATCACCGCGCCCATGTAGATGCCCAGGCCCATGCCCAGGTTGTCCCACGCGCTCCGGCTGTACGTGTCGCCGAAGCCGGAGATGCTGTAGAAGTCGAGGAACGACGCGATGAACAGCACCACCGCTGCTCCGATCACCACGCCGTCGCCTCTAGTGAGGGAGCGGATATTCACTTCAGGTCCTTCGTAGGTCGTCTCGTCGTCGGTAGACACTATCGTCCGCAAGATCCGGCTGTCCGGCCGGTTCCGCCCGCCGCTCACGAACCGCGCAGGAAACTCACGATTCCCTCAGAGATCCCCTGCGCGGCCCGCTGGCGCCAGGCGCCGCTGGTCAGCAGTGCCGCGTCCTTGCTATCGCGCATGTTGCCGCACTCGATGAACACCTTGGGAACCGTTGACAGATTGAGACCACCCAGGTCCGTCCGCGTGACGAGACCGGTACCGCCGCCGAGGTAGTTGGAGGGCGGCTCCCCCGTCTCGCGGAGGAAGTTGCCCGCGATACGCACCCCGAGATCGTGGGACGGACCGACGATCGCGCGGGTGTCGGCGGCACCCGCGTGCACGGAGCCCGGCAGGATCACGTGGAAACCGCGGTTGCCGGGGGCGGAACCGTCGGCGTGGATGGAGATCGCCGCGTCCGCGCGCGCGGTGTTGCCGATCCGGGCCCGCTCGTCCACGCACGGACCCCACGCCGGACGGTCGCCGTCGCGCGTGAGCCTCACCGTGGCGCCCTGCCGCTCCAGCAGGTCCCGCAGCCGGTGCGCCACGTCGAACGTGAACCGCGCCTCGGTGTAACCGTCGTTGGTGGACGTCCCGGTGGTGTCGCACTCCTTGCGGTTGGTTCCGATGTCCACCTGGCGGTTGATCTCGGCGGTGTGCCGGAAGTTGCCCGGGTTGTGTCCCGGGTCGATGACGACGACCTTCCCCTGGAGCGGGCCGGAACCGCCCGGCCGGGCGGTGGGCGAGGCGGACGCCTTGCCGTCGTCGGCGCCGCCGTCGGGGCCGGTGCCGCTCCTGCCGCTCGGGGAAGGGGCCGGGGCGGAGGACACCGCGGAGGTGCGCGGGGCCGGCGCGGGGGAGGCGGTACGGTCCGCACCTCCCGGACCGCCGCCCACCGCCTCGTACACCACCCAGCCGAGCAGCGCTCCGGGCACCAGCGCGGCGAGCGCCACGGTCAGGGGGCGCCTGCGGGGCCTGCGGGGCTGCGGGGGATCGAAGTCGGGGCCAACGTACGACACGTCTGCGACTCTAACCGGGGCCTCAGATCCCCGCTCCCGTTCGCCGCAGGACACGCAGCGAGCCGGTCGCCGAGACCTCCGTGAACGCCCCGGACGCGAGCGCCCGCAGGTACACCCGGTACGGCGCCTGGCCGGTGAACTCGTCCTCCGGGTGCGGGAAGACGTCGTGGATGACCAGCAGACCGCCCTCGGCGACGTGCGGCGCCCAGCCGTCGTAGTCGGCGGTGGCGTGTTCGTCCGTATGGCCGCCGTCGACGAACACGAACCCGAGCGGGGAGTTCCAGATCGCCGCGATCTGCGGGGAGCGGCCGACGAGGGCGACCACGTGCTCCTCCAGCCCCGCCCGGAACAGCGTGCGCCGGAAGGTGGGCAGCGTGTCCATCAGGCCGACCTCGGGATCGACCGTCTCCGGGTCGTGGTAGTCCCAGCCGGGCTGCTGCTCCTCGCTGCCCCGGTGGTGATCGACGGTGAGCGCCGTGACCCCGGCCGCGCGCGCGGCGTCGGCCAGCAGGACGGTGGAGCGCCCGCAGTACGTGCCGACCTCCAGCAGCGGCAGCCCGAGCCGGCCGGCGGTGACGGCGGCGTCGTGGAGGGCGAGCCCCTCGTCGAGGGGCATGAACCCCTTCGCCGCCTCGAACGCGGCCAGGATCTCGGGCTGGGGAGCGGCGGGCATGGGTCGCCTTTCGGTCGTACGTCGGTCCGAGCGCCCATGCTGCCGCACCCCCCGTCCCACGTGGACAGGGGGTGCGGTGCAAGGGGGCGCGGGGACCTGTGCGACCAGCCACGACGGCGCTGCCGGACGCCGGGCGGCCGGCAGCGAGGCGTCCGGTCAGGCGCGCACGGTCTCCCCGGGCAGCGAGAGATCCAGGTCGACGGCCCGCTCCTCGCCGGGATGCGTCGCCGAGGAGGCCAGCGGCCCGTGGCCCAAGGCGCGCGCCGCCACCACGTACGCCCCCTGCTCCGGCACGGCGAGCGCGTAGCTGCCGTCCTCCGCGGAGACGGTCGCGCCGGCCTGCCGCCCCCGGCGGTCGATCAGGGTGACCTTGGCCCGGGCGACGGGCGCGCCGCCGGCGTCCAGGACCCGTCCGCGGAACCCGCGCAGCACCTCCTCGGCACGCGCCAGGCCGGCGTCCTCCTCGCTGCTCGCCCGCAGCTGCGTGTGCTGCGCCGGGCGGGCCGCCTTCGGCAGGAAGACCGCCAGGACCAGGCCCACCGCGACGGCGGCGGTGGCGATCAGGAAGGACACCCGGAACCCGTGCATGGTCGGGATCGCGACGCCGTTCACGTTGTTCGCCGTGTTGGCCAGCACCATGCCGATGACGGCGCTCGACACCGACGTGCCGATGGACCGCATCAGGGTGTTCAGGCCGTTGGCCGCGCCGGTCTCCGAGGCCGGGACCGCGCCGACGATGAGCGCGGGGAGCGAGGAGTAGGCGAGGCCGATGCCCGCGCCGAGGACGACGGACGTGATGATCGTCTGCCAGGCCGCGTCCATCAGGCCGAGGCCGCCGCCGTAGCCGATCGCGATGACGAGCAGGCCGGTGATCAGGGTGACCTTGGGGCCGTAGCGGGCGGACAGACGGGCGTACACCGGCGCGGTGAACATCATCGTCAGGCCCAGCGGGGCCACGCACAGGCCCGCGACGACCATGGACTGGCCGAGGCCGTAACCGGTCGCGGTGGGCAGCTGGAGCAGCTGGGGCAGGACGAGCGAGACGACGTAGAAGCTGACGCCGACCATGATCGAGGCCAGGTTGGTGAGCAGCACCTCGCGGCGGGCGGTGGTGCGCAGGTCGACCAGGGGCGCCTGCACGCGCAGCTCGAACAGGCCCCACAGCAGCAGGACGACGACGGCCGCGGCGAACAGACCGAGCGTGGTGCCCGAGGACCAGCCCCAGTCGCTGCCCTTGGTGACGGGCAGCAGGAGGAGCACCAGACCGGTGGACAGGCCGAGCGCGCCGAACAGGTCGAAGGAGCCCTCCGCGCGCATCGGGGACTCGGGGACGGTGAGGAGGGTGAGGAGGATGGCGAGCACGCCGAGGCCGGCGGCGCCGTAGAACAGGGCGTGCCAGTCGGTGTGCTGCGCGACCAGGGCCGCGGCGGGCAGTGCGAGGCCGCCGCCGACGCCGATCGAGGAGCTCATCAGCGCCATGGCCGAGCCGAGCTTCTCGCGCGGCAGCATGTCGCGCATCAGGCCGATGCCGAGCGGGATCGCGCCCATGGCGAAGCCCTGGAGGGTACGGCCGACGATCATGGTGAGCAGCTGGTCGGTGAGGGCGCTGACCAGGGCGCCGACCACCATCACGGCGAGGCTGAGGATCAGCATGCGGCGCTTGCCGTAGAGGTCGCCGAGCCGGCCCATGATCGGCGTGGCGACGGCGCCCGACAGCAGGGTCGAGGTGAGGACCCAGGTGGCGTTGCTGGGGGCGGTGTCCAGCAGCTGCGGCAGGTCCTTGATGACCGGCACGAGCAGCGTCTGCATCACCGCGACCACGATGCCCGCGAAGGCGAGCACGGGGACCACGGCGCCGCCCGCTTTCCGGGTGGGCTGGTCGGTCGTCGTCTCTGGCATGGGGTGAGGCCTTCCGCGTGTCATAAGTGCTGGGTAAACCTCGTATGCACAGGCAACTATTCCGTTGCTTCGGGCCTCTAACGAAATCTTGACCGTTCCATGGGTTACTGACGCGGTGTCATGGAATCTCCCCGCCGGCCGGGGCAACGGTCCGGGCGGCTCATGGACTCCTTCAGACATCTAGGAGGTGCCCATGGGGGACGGGAAGCAGACTCGGAACGAGGAGTTCCAGAGCTTCGTGGTCGGCCGCTGGCCGCGGCTGATGCGTACGGCATTTCTCCTCACGGGGGAGCAGCACGCCGCCGAGGACCTGGTCCAGTCGACGCTGGAACAGGTCTTCGTGGCCTGGCGCCGGGTCGGCGGCGCGGACGACCCGGAGGCCTACGTACGCCGCGTGATGATCAACGCGCACGCGCGCAGACACCGCCGAAGGCTCAGGGAGTTCCTCGCGCCGAGGGACGACTCCGGCCTGATGCGCGAGGTGGCCGACACCGGCGACCGGATCGCCCAGGCCGACGACCGCAGCGCCCTGCTCAAGGCGCTCGCGCAACTGCCCGCCCGGCAGCGGGAGGCGGTGGTGCTGCGCTACTGGGAGGACCTGACGGAGACGCAGACGGCGGAGGCGATGGGCTGCTCGGTCGGCACGGTGAAGAGCAACGCGGCCAAAGGGATCGCGAAACTCCGCGCCATACCGGGACTGGCCGACATGGTGACGCACGGAGGGCGGAAGTGATGAGCGCGGACCGGGACAACCACGACATGACACAGACGGACATCGCCCTCCTGCTCGCGGACGCGGCGGACGGGGTCGAGATCGGCATAGCCCCGGTCCAGGCCGTCATCCGCGGCGGGCGGCGCCGCAGAGCGCGGCGCTGGGCCGTGGCGGCGGCCACGGCCCTGGTGCTGGCGGGCTCGACCGGGGCCACGCTGGCCTTCGCCGGGCTGCCCGGGGACCGCGCCGGCCGGGGGGCACCGACGGCGTCCGGGCCCGCGTCCGCCGAGGAGAGACACGTGTACGACCCGCAGCGGACGGAGCTGGCGCGCGGAACCGAGCACGGCAAGCCGTGGCGGGTCTGGGTCGAGGTGTGGGGCGCGCCGCGTGACGGGCGGGAAGCGGGCCGGCAGTTCGACGCCATGCGGCGGATGGGCGTGCGCCCGGCGGTGGACAAGGCCGCCGACCTGGTCGGGAAGACGTCGTACTTCTCGATGCGGTCCTACGGCGACGGCCTTTCCCTGGTGGTCATGTTCGACACGCACCAGAGGATCGACCACCTCTCGGGCACCGACCTCCAGGCCGCCGCGGTCAGCCTGGAGGAGGTCAGCCCCACGGCCCCCGAACGGCTGGTGGTCGGCCATGTGGCGAAGTCCGCCCGGGAGGTCACCTGCCGCTGGAAGGACGGCACCGCCACCGTGGCCCGGCCGGCGGGATCCGCGCCCGCCGCCCATGACACCACCTCGCTGATCCGACCGGTGGCCGGCTACCCGGGAGGGAACTGGTTCGTGTGCGTCGCCCCGGAGGGCACGGCCTACGAGGGGGCCGACGTGACGAAGTGACCCGCCGGGCGGCAGCCCCCTCAGAGCCAGCCCTGCTGCCGGGCCTCCCGTACCGCCTCGGTGCGGTTGCGGGTGCCCGTCTTGCCGATCGCGGAGGAGAGGTAGTTGCGGACGGTCGACTCGGACAGGCGCAGCCTGCCGGCGATGTCGGCGACGGTCGCCCCGTCCACCGACGCCGACAGCACCTCCCGCTCACGGGGCGTCAGCGGATTCGGCCCGGCGCTGAGCGCGGCGGCGGCCAGCGCCGGGTCGACCACGGTCTCCCCGGTGAGCACGCGCCGGATCGCCGTGGCCAGCTCCTCCACGGGTCCGTCCTTGACGAGGAAGCCGGCCGCTCCCGCCTCCATGGCCCGGCGCAGATAGCCCGGCCGGCCGAACGTGGTGAGGATCAGCACCCGGCAGTCCGGAGCCTGGGTCCGCAGCTCGGCCGCCGCGTCCAGCCCGCTCATGCCCGGCAGCTCGATGTCCAGCAGGGCCACGTCCGGCCGGTGCGTGAGCACGGCGTCCACGACGCCGTCACCCGCGCCCAGCTGGGCCACGACCTCGATGTCCTCCTCCATGCCGAGCAGCAGGGCGAGAGCGCCACGCATCATGCCCTGGTCCTCGGCGAGCAGCACCCGGATGCGTGTGCCGGGCCGGTGGTCCCGGGGCATCTCCTCGTCCATCGCCACAGGTTACGCCGCGCGGGCTGGGCGGCAGTGCGTCCTGTCGTGCCGTACCGCGTCCGCGAGCGACCTCGTCGTTCCCCGGCGGGGGAGGGCGGTGCACGTGGGAAACGGGGGAGGGCGGGCGGCCGGCAGCCGTACGGAGGTCGGAAGCGGAACGACGGTCGGGGCGGCGGCGGGGGAACGGCGGTACGGCGGCTGGGGTCGGGGCGGTACCACGGTGAGAGGTGTGCCGGCCGGCCGCCGGCCTGTGTCATCGGTGCGCGCTCGCGGAGACTCCCTCCCGTGGCCGCTCGAAGGCTCGCCGAAATTCCCTACCGTGGCCGCCGGAAAGAGCGGAGACTCGGCTCATGGCGGACATGGGGGCGTTCCGGGAAGCGGTCACCGCGTGGGCGGCCGGCGGGCCCGGGGGCCCCGCGCACGAGCTGGCAGCGCGGCTGTCCGTCCGCGTGGTCGTCCTGCTCGAAGGGCCGAGCGATGCCGCCGCGGTCGGCGCGCTGGCCGGGGGTCGCGGCCGGGACCTGGCGGCCGAAGGGGTGTGCGTGCTGCCGATGGGCGGGGCGATGAACGTCGGGCGGTTCGCCGGTCTCCTCGGGCCGGCCGGACTGGGCCTGCGCCTCACGGGGCTGTGCGACGAGCGGGAGCGCCCGTACTACGCCCGTGGCTGGGAGCGGGCCGGTGCGGCACAGCACGGGTTCTTCGTCTGCGCGGCGGATCTGGAGGACGAGCTGATCCGCGCGCTGGGCGTGACCAGGGTGGCGGAACTGGTCCGGGCGGAGGGCGACCTGCGCGCGTTGCAGACCTTCCTGCGCCAGCCCGCGCAGCGGGGCCGCACCGCACAACAGCAACTGCGGCGCTTCCTCGGCACGAAGAAGGGGCGGAAGATCCACTACGGCCGTGTCCTGGTCGAGGCTCTCGGTCCCGACCGCGCGCCCGCCCCGCTCGACGGTCTGCTCGCCAGTCTCTGACCGGACCGAGGGGCCCGTGGACCGGACGGAGGGCCCGTAAAGACTCGGCATGGTCCGGTGCGGCGGGGGTTGACGGGTCTTGACGGTACACAAACAATCGCCCCTGCGATCGCCCCCCTTTTCCGCGCTCGCGCATTTCCCGGCATCCGCAGTAATTCCGCAGGCGGATAAGTGCGGTTCGGCATTTCGATCGAACGTTGTTCGGGATTTCGGACGAGCCGGGCCCTACGACGAACCCGAGGTGCACCGTGCAGTCGAGAACCCCCCGCGCCCTGCTGTCCCTCCTCGCCCTCTGCGCCACCCTCGCCGCGCTGTTCCTCGGTGTCGGGGCGCCCCCGGCCGCCGCCGCGAGTTCGCTGCCCTGTGATGTCTACGCGGCCGCCGGTACCCCCTGCGTGGCCGCGCACAGCCTGGTCCGGGCGCTGTACGCGTCGTACAACGGGCCGCTGTACCAGGTGCAGCGCGCCAAAGACGGGGCGAAGACGGGCATCGGTCTGCTGTCCGCGGGCGGGTATGCCGACGCCGCCGCCCAGGACTCCTTCTGCGCCGGCACGACCTGCGTCATCACCGAGATCTACGACCAGTCTCCGCGCCACAACGACCTCACGGTCGAGGGTGCGGGCGGGGCCGGGGCCGCCGACGTGGGGGCGCCGGCGGACGCCCTGCCGGTGACCGCCGGCGGCCACCAGGTCTACGGCCTGGAGATCTCCGCGGGCATGGGGTACCGGGACAACTCCACCTCGGGCGTGGCCGTGAACGGGCAGGCCGAGGGGATGTACATGGTGACCTCGGGCACGCACGTCAACAACCGCTGCTGCTTCGACTACGGCAACGCCGAGACCAACAACATGGACACCGGCAACGGCCACATGGACGCCATCAACTTCGGCACCGAGTGCTGGTTCTCGCCCTGCTACGGGCAGGGCCCGTGGGTGCAGGCCGACCTGGAGAACGGGCTGTTCCAGTCCGACGCCGGCTACAGCAGGAACACCTCCAACACCGGGACCGGGCCGCTGCCGTTCGTGACCGCGCTGCTGAAGAACAACGGCCAGAACCATTTCGCGCTGAAATACGGAAACGCCCGATCGGGCGGACTGACGACCACCTATTCCGGGGGTGAGCCGACCGCGGGCGGATACGCGCCGATGCACCAGGAGGGCGCGATCGTGCTCGGCACCGGCGGCGACAACAGCAACGGCTCGATCGGCTCCTTCTTCGAGGGCGTGATGACCGCCGGCATCCCGACCGACGCCGCCGACAACGCCGTCCAGGCCGACATCGTCTCCGTCGGCTACGGCGGCCCGACCGGCAGCACCGGCACACTGAGCCCCGGCTCGGAGATCTCCCTGCGCGCCACGACCTCCTGCTGCACCAGCGACTACGTCCGTCACCAGAACGACGCGGCCGTCATCTCGCCGGTGACGTCGGGCAGTTCGTCCCTCGACAAGAACGACGCCACCTGGATCGTCCGCCGCGGACTGGCCGACAGCTCCTGCGTCTCCTTCGAGTCACGGAACTATCCCGGTGACTTCCTGCGCCACTTCGACTACCGGGTCCACCGGCAGCCCATGGACGGCACCGCCCAGTTCCGGGCCGACGCCACCTTCTGCCCGCAGACCGGCAAGAGCGGCACCGGCACCTCGTTCGCCTCGTACAACTACCCGACGCGCTACCTGCGCCACTACGACCACTCCCTCTACATAGCGAGCAACGGCGGAGCCAACGCCTTCGACAGCAGCGCGTCCTGGACGGCCGACGTCAGCTGGGCGGTCGCCGCACCCTGGGCACCGTAGCCGCAGCCGGAGCCGCGGTGGCCGCGGCGGACCCGGTACCGGTACCCACCGGTGTGGGCGCCTCGTCACCGCTCACCGGAAGGTCGGCGGTGACCGTGAAGCCGCCGCGTGGCGCCGGTCCGGCCGTGAGGGAGCCGCCCGCCGCCGCGAGGCGCTCGGTCAGTCCCTTCAGCCCCGTGCCGCCGGTGCTCCCGGTCCCGCCCCCGGCCCCACCGGCGGTGACGGCTGCGGCGCCCGCGCCGTTGTCCGTGACCGTCAGCCGGACCCGCTCGGCGGTTCCCTCCACGGTGATCTCGCAGCGGCCGGCACGGCTGTGCCGGACGACGTTGGTGACCGCCTCGCGCACCACCCAGCCGAGCAGCGCCTCGGTCTGCGGGGCCAGCGGCGGCCCGGACTGGCGGACCACCGGCTCCACGCTCGCCGCGGACAGCGCCGACCGGGCCCGGGCCAGCTCGGTGGCCAGGCTGCCCTCGCGGTAGCCGGTCACCGCCTCCCGGATCTCGGTGAGCGCCTGCCGGCCCACCGACTCGATGTCCGAGATCTGTGCCAGTGCCGCGTCCATGTCGCGGGGTGCGAGCCGGCGGGCCGCCTCCGACTTCACCACGACCACCGACAGCGTGTGCCCGAGCAGGTCGTGCAGATCGCGGGAGAAGCGCAGCCGCTCCTCCGCCACCGCGCGCCGGGCCAGTTCCTCCCGGGCGGCCCGCAGCTCCCGCACGGCCTCGGACAGGCCGAGGATGGCGGCGGTGACCATGCTGGACAGGAAGGTGGCGTAGGCGATGCCCGACGCGTCGTCCCAGCCGTCCCGCAGCCAGGTGGCGGCTCCCGCGTAGAGCGTGAGCAGCAGGCCGGCGCGGCCGAGCCACGGTCCGCGCAGGGTGGCGCCCGTGGCGAGGCCCAGCAGCGGGAAGAACATCAGCCAGTTGCCGCCGTACCCGAGGGCGAGGCCCGTGGTGACCAGGCCGAGCAGGCCCAGCGCCACCCGGGTGGACGCCGACTCCCGCTTGGCCCGGTCGAAGGCGCGGAAGGTGACGTAGACGTACAGGGAGTTGA
Organism: Streptomyces sp. NPDC004658; assembly: GCF_040609555.1. Lineage (NCBI taxonomy): Bacteria > Bacillati > Actinomycetota > Actinomycetes > Kitasatosporales > Streptomycetaceae > Streptomyces > Streptomyces sp. NPDC004658. The sequence continues at coordinate 20,013 of NZ_JBEXKG010000019.1, read as the reverse complement.
AGGCGAGCAGGCCCAGGCCGCCGATCCACGGGTTCGGGGTCTCGCCCTGGAGCACGTTGGAGAGGGAGCCCATGCCGAGCAGCAGCCAGGGCAGGAGGGCGAAGCCGGTGGGCGGTGGGCCCGGGTGCTCGACGGCCGGGCGGTCCGTGCCGTGATACCGGGCGGCCCGCCGCGCGGCCCGGAAGCGCCGCATGTCCGCCCGCCACACCAGCCGTTCCCGCTGCCAGGCCGCCACCTGGCAGCGCAGTCTCCGCCACCGCTTCATTCCCGAGTCCCCCGGTTCAGTCGTTCGAACGCCCCCCGCTCCAGGGCGGCAGGGCAGCACAGCGTACGGATCGAACGGTACGGAACCGGGCGCGGCCCCGGCAGACACGCATGTACCGAATCGGGCAGGACAAATGTCACAGCAGGTCCGCCGCGGCTGACACGCTGTCAGGAGCCTTCACAACTGCGGAGGGCTCGGCTATACAGGGGGCGCCGGGCTGGAACGCGTTCTAGGTCCGCACGTGGACGACCTCGGTGCGGCCGACGGTGCGGACGTCCGCACCGAGGTATCGAGACCCGTCAGGAGCCCCATGCCCATCGACGCCGCCAAGGCACTCGCCGCCGAGCCCCGGTCGGGAGAGATCTCCTGGACGCGCAAGGACGTCCTGCTCTACCACCTCGGCATCGGCGCGGGCGTCCCCGCCACCGACCCCGACGAGCTGCGCTACACCCTGGAGTCCCGGCTGCACGTCCTGCCCAGCTTCGCCACCGTCGCGGGCGCCGGGTCACCGGGCGTGATCAGCGGGCTGTCCATGCCCGGCGTCGACGTCGACCTGGCCCGCGTGCTGCACGGCGGCCAGGCGCTCACCCTGCACCGCCCCCTCCCCGTCGAGGGCACGGCCACCGCCACCGGCCGCATCGCCGCCGTGTACGACAAGGGCACGGCGGCCGTCCTCGTCATGCGCACCGAGGTCACCGACGCCGAGGGCCCGTTGTGGACCAACGACGCGCAGATCTTCGTACGGGGAGAGGGCGGCTGGGGTGGCGACCGGGGACCGTCCGCCCGGTCCGAGCCGCCCACCGGGGAGCCGGACCGGATCGTCGAGCGGCGCCTGCGCGAGGACCAGGCGCTGCTCTACCGCCTGTCCGGCGACTGGAACCCCCTGCACGCCGACCCCGAGTTCGCCAAGCTCGCCGGCTTCGAACGGCCCATCCTGCACGGCCTGTGCACCTACGGCGTGACGCTCAAGGCGGTCGTCGACACCCTGCTCGGCGGCGACGTGAGCCGGGTGCGGTCGTACGCGACGCGGTTCGCCGGGGTCGTGTACCCGGGGGAGACCCTGCGGATCCGGATGTGGGCCTCGCAAGCCTCCGTGCGGGCCGCCGTGAGCGCCGTCGAACGGGGCGACGCGCCGGTCCTCGCCGACACCGTCGTCCAGCACTCCTGAGAGACCGCGCGTGAGAGACCGCGAGTGACAGACCGAGGGGAGCCGCACCATGCGCGCAGCCGTACTGCACGAGATCGGCCAGGAAAAGCTGGAGGTCCTCGACGACGTCGCGGCGGTGGGCTTCGGCCCCGGCAAGGTCCGGGTCCGGGTGCGCGCCACCGGGCTGTGCCACTCGGACCTGTCCGCGATGAGCGGGGTGCTGCCCCAGCCGGCCCCCTTCGTACCCGGTCACGAGGGCGCCGGCGAGATCCTCGAAGCCGGCGACGGCGTACGGCACCTGAGGCCCGGTGACCGGGTCGTCCTGTGCCGGCTGCCGGCCTGCGGCGCCTGCCCGGCCTGCCGGCGCGGGCAGACCCAGCTGTGAGGTCCTGGGGCTCAGGCGGGGGTGAGACGCGGGGATGAGGCGGGGCGGGGACAAGACGAAGGGGGCGCCCGCCGAGCGAGCGCCCCCTCTTCTTCACTGCCCTCAGGCAGCTGCCTCCGCCGTCTCCTGGACCGGCTTGCGATGCCGGCCGTGCGGAGCCGACTCGCTCTCCTGGGCCGCGACCGGGCCCCGGTGCCGACCGTGGCCGGCGGTCTCGGAAGAGCCGGCAGACAGCTGCTCAGTGGTGCTGGTGTCGCTCATCGGACGTATTCACCCCGTCAACCTGATCTTTCGTACAGCCGGGCGAGTTTAACCGGCGCAGCACGGGCCGAATCCAGGCGCACACGCCAACCGGCACTAGTTCGTTACAAGACGTCCCAAGGGGGCCTGTTGCAACGGCACGGGCCGGGTCACCGGCGGTACCGGAGGACCCGGTTCCGCCCCCGTCGGAACCACCCGCTCGGGGGTCTCGGCGGCGCCGCCGTCCCGGTCCGGGCCCTGGGCGTCCTGCGCCCCTGCCGGGGGCGGGCTCCCCGCTCCCGCCGTGGCCGCGGTCGCGTGCCCGACCGGTGCCGTCACGTCCGACACGCCGCACGGAGTCGCCTCCGTGGTGTACGGCAGGCGCAGCACCCCGTCGCGCGTGAACAGCCCGGCGCCGGCCAGCCAGCCCTCGGGCGCCGGGAGGTGCCGCACCTCGCGGTCGGCCGGGCGCCACACGCCCACCCAGGTGCCGAAGGCCCCGTCGAGCCGCAGGCCCACCGCGCAGCTCTCCGGCGTCAGCACCTGCCCGGGCTGGATCGCGAACGGCGTCACCACGCACTCTGGCACCCGCAGGCACTCCGGGAACCGCACCGGCAGGGTGCTGCCGAGCACGCCCCAGCCGAGCCGAGGCCGTCCCGGGGAGGGCGCGTCGGAGGAGATCAGCAGCAGGCCGCTGTCGGGATCGGCGAGCAGCAGCCGGTCGTCGCTGCCGTCCGCGATCTGGAGCAGCGGCGAGACCTCGCCGGCGCGCTCCAGGTCCACCACGACCGTCTTGGTGCGTCCGTCCAGTTCCCGGTCCAGCGCCAGCATCCGCCCCGCCTCGTCCAGCCAGACCCCGCCCGAGCAGCGCCCCGGCACCTCGGCGCACCGCTCCGGGCCGAACCCCCCGCCCGCCACCAGCCACACCGCGCTGGAGCGCGGCCCGACCGCGAGGGCGTACGCCCGCACACCCCCCGGCGCCGGCGGCAGCAGGGTGAGCCGGGTGCCGGGCTCGGCGCACTCCACCGCGCCCAGCGGCAGCTCACCGGTGCCGGGCCCGGTCGGGTACAGCAGCGAGAAGGCGTGCCGCCCGGCCACCGGGCGGTGGATCAGCACCCGCCCGTCACTCATCGGCTGCACCTCGGTCCCGGGCTCCTCCGGCTGGTTGCCGGGCAGGGGCACCGCGTACGGCTCCGGGCCGTCCAGGGTCCAGCGCTCCGGGAACCAGGAGTCACCGTCCCGGGCGAGCCGGGCGGCGTACGCGCCGTCCGCCGTGATCGCGCATCCCGTGCCCGGCACGCCGTCGGTCCCGTCCGTGGAGGGGGGTTCGATCGCACAGGCCGTCATCGTTCGGTCACCTCCGGCGACGAAGCTAGTTTTCGCACGCGCAGGCGGGGGAGCGGCCCTCTCCGGCTTCACACGTACGGGTGGCGCAGAAGCGATTCAGCTGAGGAAACCGGGGCATCTGTGCTGAGCGGGGCCGGACCGGACGCATGCGGTACAGCCCCGCCGAACGGCCAGGTAGCCTTGGGCCGTGCCCCGTCTGTCTGAAGTCATCGCCGCGCTGGAGAACCTGTGGCCCGCCGAGCGGGCCGAGTCCTGGGACGCGGTCGGCACGGTCGTGGGCGACCCCGCCCAGGAGGTCACCCGGGTCCTGTTCGCCGTTGACCCCGTCCAGGAGATCGTGGACGAGGCCGTCACGCTCGGCGCGGACCTGCTGGTCACCCACCACCCGCTGTACCTGCGCGGCACGACCACGGTCGCGGCCACGCACTTCAAGGGCCGGGTCGTGCACACGCTGATCAAGAACGACATCGCGCTGCACGTCGCCCACACCAACGCCGACACCGCCGACCCGGGTGTCTCCGACGCCCTCGCCGGGGCCCTCGACCTGCGGGTCGTACGCCCCCTCGTGCCGGACCCCAGCGACCCGGAGGGCCGCCGGGGCCTGGGCCGTGTCTGCGAACTCGACCACCCCCTCACCGTCCGCGAACTGGCCGCCCGCGCCGCCGAGCGGCTGCCCGCCACCGCGCAGGGCATCCGGGTGGCCGGCGACCCGGATGCCGTCGTCCGCACCGTCGCCGTCAGCGGCGGCTCCGGCGACAGCCTCTTCGACCAGGTCCGCGCGGCCGGCGTCGACGCCTTCCTCACCGCGGACCTGCGCCACCACCCGGCCGCGGAGTTCACGGCGGCTGTCGCCACCGACCCCCTCGCGCTGCTCGACGCGGCGCACTGGGCCACCGAGTGGCCCTGGTGCGAGCTGGCCGCGAGCCAGCTCGACGAGATCTCCGACCGTCACGGCTGGGACCTGCGCGTCCACGTCTCCAAGACGGTCACCGACCCCTGGACCGCCCACGCGGCGTCCACCGCCACCATCTAGCAACGGGAGCCCCCAACTGAACGCCGCGCCCGCCGACCAGATCCGACTCCTCGACGTCCAGGCCCTCGACGTCCGCCTCCAGCAGCTCGCGCACAAGCGGAGGTCCCTGCCCGAGCACGCCGAGATCGAGTCGCTGACGAAGGACCTGACGCAGCTGCGCGACCTGCTCGTGGCCGCGCAGACCGAGGAGAGCGACTGCGCCCGCGAGCAGACCAAGGCCGAGCAGGACGTCGACCAGGTGCGCCAGCGCGCCGCCCGCGACCAGCAGCGCCTGGACTCCGGCGCGGTCACCTCGCCGAAGGACCTGTCCAACCTCCAGCACGAGATCGCCTCCCTCGCCAAGCGGCAGGGCGACCTGGAGGACGTGGTCCTGGAGGTCATGGAGCGCCGCGAGGCCGCGCAGGAGCGGGTGAACGAGCTGACCGAGCGGGTCGCCTCCGTGCAGTCGAAGATCGACGACGCGACCGGCCGCCGGGACGCGGCGTTCGAGGAGATCGACGGCGAGGCCGCCTCGGTGACCAAGGAGCGCGAGGTCGTGGCGGCCTCGGTCCCCGCGGACCTGCTCAAGCTCTACGACAAGCTGCGCGAGCAGCAGGGCGGCATCGGCGCGGCGAAGCTGTACGCCCGCACCTGCCAGGGGTGCCGGCAGGAGCTGGCCATCACCGAGCTGAACGAGATCCGCGCGGCGGCGCCGGACACCGTGGTCCGCTGCGAGAACTGCCGCCGCATCCTGGTGCGCACCGCCGAGTCGGGTCTGTAAGGGGCTTCAGGGGTGCGGGAGTTCATCGTCGAGGCCGACGGCGGGTCGCGGGGCAACCCCGGGCCCGCGGGCTACGGGGCGGTCGTGCTCGACGGGGCCACGGGTGAGGCCCTGACGGAGGCCGCCGAGTACATCGGCGTCGCCACGAACAACGTCGCCGAGTACCGCGGCCTGCTGGCCGGCCTCCGCGCCGCCCGCGCCCTGGACCCGTCGGCCCGGGTCCACGTGCGCATGGACTCCAAGCTCGTCATCGAGCAGATGTCGGGCCGCTGGAAGATCAAACACCCCGACATGAAGCCACTGGCGGCGGAGGCGCGGTCCGTCTACCCGCCGGACCAGGTCACCTACGAGTGGATCCCCCGCGAGCGGAACAAGCACGCGGACCGCCTGGCGAACGAGGCGATGGACGCGGGGGCGAAGGGCCGGCAGTGGTCCCCGTCCCAGTCCCGCGCGGCCCTCGACACACCACCGCCCACCCCTGAACCGTCGGGTCCGCCCGGGGACGTGGCGGCGGGTGCGGCGAAGGCCCGCGCGGCCCTGGCGGAGGGCCGTGCCGCCGGGGCGGCTGCGGAGTCGGCTGCGGCTGTGGGCGGTCGTGCCGCCGGGATGGCCTCGGAATCTGCCGCGGATGCGGGCGGTCGCGCCGCCGGGGCGGCACCCGTCCCGGAAGAAGCGGCAGTTCCCGGCGGGCGGCGCCCCACGGCCCCCGGCACCGGGAGCCCTGTTGGCGAGGGGCAGCCGTCCACCCCCGGCTGGAGCGCCGCCCCCGACCTGGGCGCCCCCGCCACCCTCGTCCTCCTCCGGCACGGCGAGACCCCCCTGACCCCCCAGAAGCGCTTCTCCGGCAGCGGCGGCACCGACCCCTCCCTCTCCGCCGCGGGCCGGGAGCAGGCGCACCGCGTCGCCGAGGCCCTGGCGCGGCGTGGCACGATCCAGGCCATCGTCGCCTCCCCCCTCGCCCGCACCCGTGAGACCGCCGAGATCGTCGCCGCCCGCCTGAACCTGGAGGTCTCGTTCGAGGACGGCCTGCGCGAGACGGACTTCGGCGCCTGGGAGGGCCTGACCTTCGGCGAGGTCCGCGAGCGCCACCCGCAGGATCTCGACGCCTGGCTCGCCGACCCGGAGGCCCGCCCCACCGGCGGCGGCGAGAGCTTCGCCGAGACGGCCACCCGGATCGCTGCGACCCGCGACAAGCTGACCGCGGCCTACGCGGGCCGCACGGTCCTGCTGGTCACGCACGTCACCCCGATCAAGACCCTCATCCGCCTCGCGCTCGGCGCCCCGCCCAAGTCGTTGTTCCGGATGGAGCTTTCGGCGGCCTCCCTGTCGGCGGTGGCGTACTACGCGGACGGCAACGCGAGCGTACGGCTGTTCAACGACACCTCTCACCTGCGCCCCTGAGCCACCCGGCGGGCTACGCCCCGGAGCCGCCCGAGCCCCTCAACCCGGCCGCCGTACGCGCCAGTTCCTCGATCCGCCCCCAGTCCCCGGCGGCCACCGCCTCCGCCGGGACCATCCAACTGCCGCCCACGCACCCCACGTTGGGCAACGCCAGGTACTCCGGCGCGGTCTCCGGCCCGATCCCGCCCGTGGGGCAGAACCGGGCCTGCGGCAACGGTCCGGCCAGCGACCGCAGGTACGCCGTACCGCCCGCCGCCTGCGCCGGGAAGAACTTCATCTCCCGCACCCCGCGCTCCAGCAGCGCGACCACCTCCGAGGTGGTCGACACCCCGGGCAGGAACGGCACCCCGGACCCGCGCATCGCGTCCAGCAGCGCGTCCGTCCACCCGGGACTGACCAGGAACCGCGCCCCGGCCGCCGTACACGCGTCCACCTGTTCCGGCGTGAGCACCGTGCCCGCGCCGACCACGGCCTCCGGTACCTCGGCGGCGATGGCCCGGATCGCGGCCGGCGCGGCCGGGGTCCGCAGGGTCACCTCGATCGCGGGCAGCCCGCCCGCCACCAGCGCCCGCGCCAGCGGCACGGCGTCGGCGGCGTCGGTGAGCACGACGACGGGCACGACAGGGGCGAGGTCCAGCACGGAGGCAGCCGGAAAGGAGGGCAGCGGCGAGGTCATGCCCTCATCGTGCCCAGACACTGCATGCTGCGCAATGAGCGTTGCGTATGCTGCAATGCGACTCGGATGTCAGTGGATCTCGTCCACCAGCACATCCAGCGCCCACGCCTTGCCCGCCTTCCCGGGCGCCTCCGCCTCCACGACGTACCCCAGGTCACGCAGCGCCCCCACCAGCTCCGCGGGATCCCCCGGCGCGGCCCCGGCGGTCAGCAGGCTGCGGACGATCCGGCCCTTCGTCGCCTTGTTGAAGTGACTGACGACCTTCCGGGTCGGCGCGTGCAGCACCCGTACCGTCGCCGTGCGCCCGGCCACCTCACCCTTCGGCCTCCAGGCTCCCGCGTACGCCGAGGACCGCAGGTCGAGCACCAGCCCGTCCGCCGCCACCTCCGGCAGCACCTCGGCCATCGGCGTCCGCCAGTGCCCGGCCAGCGCGCCCAGCCCCGGCAGCCTCACGCCCATCGAGCAGCGGTAGGAGGGGATCCGGTCCGTCACCCGCACGGCACCCCACAGTCCGGAGAAGACCAGCAGCGAGTCCGCCGCGCGGCGCCGCGCCGCCGTGTCCAGCGTGGCCAGGCCGAGGGCGTCGTACAGCACACCGGTGTAGATCTCCCCGGCCGGGCGGGCGCCGGCCGAGCGCAGCCCGGCGTTCTTCGCGACCTCGCCGCGCAGCCCCTCGCTCAGCCCCAGCACCTCGCGCGCCTTCTCCTCGTCACCGGAGCACAGCTCGACCAGCTCCCCGAGCACGGCCTCCCGCGCGGCGGTCAGCCCCGGCAGGGACAGCGACTCCAGCCGAAGCGGGGCGCCCCCGCCCGCGTTCGCCTTGCCTTCCGATGGCGGCAGCAGGACCAGCAACACGTACTCCTCACGTAGACCTCCGCGCCAGGGTACGGCGTGACTCCGGTGCCACCTCGGCCTACGCTCGCTCCATGCCCCGCCGCAAGATCCACGTCACCGGCGCCCCCGAAGCCCCCCTCCGGGCCGCGCTCACCGCGCTCCGCCGCGAACTCGGCATCCCGGAGGCCTTCGCGCCGGAGGTCGAGGCGGCGGCCGAGCAGGCGGCCAAGGACCCCGCCCTGCCGGTGCACGACGCCACCGACATCCCCTTCTTCACCCTGGACCCGCCCACCTCCACGGACCTCGACCAGGCCACCCACCTGTCCCGCCGGGGCACCGGCTACCGCGTCCGGTACGCCATCGCCGACGTCGCCGCCTTCGTCGCACCCGGCGGAGCCCTGGACGCGGAGGCGCACCGGCGGGTCACCACCCTGTACTTCCCCGACGAGCGGGTCCCGCTGCACCCGACCGTGCTCAGCGAGGGCGCGGCCAGCCTGCTGCCCGGCCAGACCCGGCCGGCCGCGCTGTGGACGATCGACCTGGACGCCGAGGGCCGCACCCTCTCCGCCGACGTGCGCCGGGCCCTGGTCCGCAGCCGGGCCAAGCTCGACTACGCCGGCGTGCAGCGGGACATCGACGCGGGGACGGCCGAGGAACCCGTCGCGCTGCTCCAGGAGATCGGCGAGGCACGGGAGCGGCTGGAGGCCGAGCGCGGCGGGATCTCCCTGCACGTACCCGAGCAGGAGATCGTCGAGCAGGACCACACCTACGCGCTGCGCTATCGCGCCCCCCTGCCCGCCGACCGCTGGAACGCCCAGCTCTCCCTGCTCACCGGCATGGCCGCCGCCGATCTGATGCTCGCCCACGGCACCGGCATCCTGCGCACCCTCCCCGCCGCCCCCGACGGCGCCGTCGCACGGCTGCGCCGCACCGCCGAGGCTCTGCACATCGACTGGCCGCACCACGTGTCGTACGCCGCCCTGCTGCGCACCCTGGACCCGCACGACCCGCACCACGCGGCCTTCCTCCAGGAGTGCACCACGCTGCTGCGCGGCGCCGGCTACACCGTCTTCCGGGACGGCGAGCTGCCCGCGCTCACCACGCACGCGGCCGTCGCCGCCGCCTACACGCACTGCACCGCCCCGCTGCGCCGCCTCACCGACCGGTACGCCGCCGAGATCTGCCTCGCCGCCGTCGCCGGCCAGGACCCGCCCGACTGGGTGCTCGCCGTGCTGGACGCGCTGCCCCGGCGGATGGCCGACGGCTCCCGGCGCGCGGGCACGGTCGAACGAGGGTGCGTCGACATCGTGGAGGCGGCCCTGCTCAAGGACCGGGTCGGGGACGTCTTCGACGGCTGTGTCGTGGACGTGGACGAGCACCGGCCGACCGTGGGCACCGTGCAGGTGCTGTCCCCGGCGGTCATCGGGCGGATCGAGGGCCCGGACCTGCCGCTCGGCGAACGCCTGCGCGTCCGGCTCACCCACGCCGACCCGGGCACGGCGAGGATCGTGTTCACCGTGGCGTGAGCACGTGGCCGAGGACGGCATGGAATGCGGGCTTCCGGCGCTGTACCCGGTAGCGGGGGCACGGCGCGTGACGGGCGTCGGCCGCGGGAGTCGTGAGGGAGCGGTCCGATGGGGGAACAGGCACGGTGGACACGGGCCCGGCTGGGCCGCTGCGGACCCGCGCTCGACCTGCTGACGGCAAGCTTCCGCCGGCACGTCTACGCCCCGCACGCCCACGACGAGTACACGATCGGCGTCTGCGTCGGCGGCTCCGAGATCATCGACTACCGGGGCGGCCACATCCGCACCGGCCCCGGCACGATCGTCGTCCTCGAACCCGGCGAGATGCACACCGGCGGCCCCGGCAACCCCACCGACGGCTACGCCTACCGCGCCCTGTACGCCGAGCCGGCCCTGCTGGCCGACGGCACCCTCGGCGGCCTGCCGCACTTCCGCGAACCCCTCATCGACGACCCCGCGCTGGCCCGCGCCCTGCGCACCGCCCACACGCGGCTCAGCGCCTGCCCCGACCCGCTGGAGGCCGAGTCCGTCCTGCCCTGGGTGCTCACGGCCCTCGCCCGCCGGCACTCCACGGCCCGCCCGCTCCCCGACCGCATCCCCGGCGCCGACGCCATAGCCCGCACGGTCCGCGACCGCCTCGCCGACGAACTCACCGACCCGCCCTCCCTGACCCTGCTCGCCACCGACCTCGGCCTGTCCCGCTACCAGCTCCTGCGCGCCTTCCGCACGACGATGGGCATACCCCCCTACGCCTGGCTCGCCCAGCACCGGGTCACCAAGGCGCGGGTCCTGCTGGAGACCGGCCTGCGCCCCGCCGAAGTCGCCACCCTCGTCGGCTTCGCCGACCAGGCCCACCTGACCCGCTGGTTCCGCCGGGTCCTCGGGGTGACCCCGGCGGCCTACCGCAACAGCGTTCAAGACAGCCCCGGGCCGGCAGGCCGACACTCGGCCGTATGACTGCACGCGGCTGGTTCCTGTTCTCCCTGATGGGAGTCGTCTGGGGCATCCCCTACCTGATGATCAAGGTGGCGGTGGACACCGTGTCCCCGCCGGTGGTGGTGTTCACGCGCTGTGCGCTCGGCGCGGCCCTGCTGCTCCCGTTCGCCCTCCGCCAGGGCGGCTTCGCAGGCGCGATACGACAGCACTGGCGCCCCATGCTGGCCTTCGCGGTCCTGGAGATCATGGTGCCCTGGTTCACCCTGACCGACGCCGAACGGCACCTGTCCAGCTCGACGGCGGGCCTGCTGATCGCGGGCGTACCGATCGTCGGCGTGGTCCTGGCCCGGCTCCTGGGCGACACCGAACACCTGGGCGTCCGCCGGATCACGGGCCTGGCCCTGGGCCTGGCCGGGGTCGCGGTCCTCACCCTGCCGCACCTCACCGGCGGCGACGCCCGCTCCCTGGCGGAGGTCCTGGTGACGGTCCTCGGCTACGCCACGGCACCCCTGATCGCCGCCCGCCGCCTCAAGGAGGTCCCGTCGCTCCATCTGACGGCCGCCTGCCTCACCCTGGCCGCCCTCGTCTACGCCCCCGCGGCGGCCCTCACCCGCCCGGCCGCCCTGCCCTCTCCCACCGTCCTGGCCGCGCTGGCCGGACTGGGCGTCATCTGCACCGCGGTGGCCTTCGTGGCGTTCCTGGAGCTGATCAAGGAGGCCGGCCCCACCCGGGCCACGGTGATCACCTACGTCAACCCGGCGGTGGCGGTGGCCGCGGGCGCCCTGTTCCTGGACGAGCCGCTGACCCTGCCGGTGCTGGCCGCGTTCGCCCTCATCCTGGCCGGTTCGGTCCTCGCGACGGCCGCGGGTCCGCGACGGAGCACGCGCCCGGTACCATGGTCCACACGGCAGACGAGCCGGGCGGACGGCCGCGTGGAGTCCCCTTAGGGGGCTTCCCGAGGAACGTCCGGGCTCCACAGGGCAGGGTGGTGGCTAACGGCCACCCGGGGTGACCCGCGGGACAGTGCCACAGAAAGCAAACCGCCCGGGGCTTCGGCCCCTGGTAAGGGTGAAACGGTGGTGTAAGAGACCACCAGTGCCCAGGGTGACCTGGGCAGCTAGGTAAACCCCACCCGGAGCAAGGTCAAGAGGGGCCGCCTCTCGCGAGAGGGGCGTCCCTGCGCGGACGATCGAGGGCGGCCCGCCCGAGTCCGCGGGTAGACCGCACGAGGCCGGCGGCAACGCCGGCCCTAGATGGATGGCCGTCGCCCCGGCGTCCGCGAGGACACCGGGGAACAGAACCCGGCGTACAGCCCGACTCGTCTGCCTTCCCGCCACGAAGAGAAGGCAGGGTCCTGCCCGCGTGCGGCGATCTCCTGACCCTCCTTTGCCGGTGTGCCCCGGGGAAAGCCAGACGATGTCCGCCGGATAGCGGGTGCCTCTAGCGTGACGGCCAGGATGATCAGGCCGATACGCGAAAAGAGGGTATATGTCAGGCGAACTGACGGCCAAGGCGCGGGACTGGGTCTCGGGATACACCCCTCGCCCCCACCCGGACCTCGGCCGCAGCGGGGTGGTGTGCCCGTACATGGTGAAGGCACTGCGCCGGGACTATGTGCACATGGTCGAGTTCGACGCCACCCGTGGTGACGAGGCGCTCATGGCGCTCGCGCGGGAGCTGCTCGCGGACATGCGCCGACGGGCCGACGAACTGGGCAGCGACCGGATCTACCTGGTGAACATGGTCGTACCGTACGGGCTGCCTGACGACGAGCTGAAGGCGATGGTGGAGCGCGTGCACACCGCGCTGAAACCGGAGTGGGTCGAGGCCGGGTTCATGGTGGGCGACTTCTGGCCCGACCACGAGACCATAGGCCTGCACAACGACGACTTCCGGCCCTTCACCAGCCCGCTTCCGCTGCTGGGGATGCGCCACATCGTCCCCGCCGACCTGGTCTTCTTCGTCAAGCACGAGCGCGAGCCGGCACGGCGGAAGTGGTGCCTCGACATGTTCCGGAAGAACTTCGCGGCCCAGCTCAACGAGCACTGGACGCGAGAGCTGGAGCAGGCCGAGGCGGATGTGGACAGAGAGCTGGCGGAGCTGAGCGCGGCGGCGTGAGGCCCTGAAGGGAAGAGGCCCGGAGGAAGGAGGGGGGCGCGGGACTGTCTGTCCCGCGCCCCCCTTCGCGCCGCCCGTACGGCTCTCACCCCACTGATACGTCCCTCACGCCGCTCGCGCGGACGCGAGGATGTCCTCCGGCGCGGGCGTGCCGCTCGCGCGGACCCACTCCCGCAGTACCGCCTCCGCCGCACCGGAGTCGATGGACTCCGCGGCGGCCGCGAGGGCCGGGCGCAGGCGTTCGGCGAGGGGGGCGGTGGACGGGGCGGCGGCTGCCAGTGTCGCGGCCGCCGACAGCAGGACCGCGTCGCGGACCGGGCCCCGCCGGCCCGCGAGCAGCCGGCGGGCGACCTCGGCGTTGTGAGCCGCGTCGCCCCCGCGGAGGGCCTCGGCCGGGGCGAACGGGATGCCCGTCTCCCGGGGGTCGAAGCGCTCCTCGCGGATCCGGCCGCCGCTGACGCACCAGACGTGCGAGGTGGTCGTCACGGTGAGTTCGTCCAGCCCGTCGTCGCCCCGGAAGACCAGCGCCTCGGTGCCGCGCCGGGCCAGCACACCCGCGATCAGCGGGGCCAGCCGGGCGTCGGCCACGCCGACGGCCAGTGCGCGGGGGCGGGCCGGGTTGGTGAGTGGGCCCAGGGCGTTGAAGACGGTCGGGATGCCCAGCTCGCGACGGGGCAGGGCCGCTCGCCGCATCGCCGGGTGGAAGTCCGGTGCGAAGCAGAAGGCGATGCCCACGGTCTCCGCGAGCCGCGCGAGCCGCTCCGGCGGCAGCCGCAGCGTCACACCCAGCTCCTCCAGCACGTCGGCCGAGCCCGAGCGGGAACTGGCGGCCCGGGCGCCGTGCTTGACCACCCGGGCGCCGGCACCGGCCGCGACGATCGCGGACATCGTGGAGATGTTGACGGTGCAGGCGCCGTCGCCGCCCGTGCCGACGACGTCGACGCAGTCGTCCGGCGCCCGCAGCGGCACGGCGTGCGCGAGCATGGCGTCGGCCAGGCCCTGGAGCTCACCGACCGTCTCCCCCTTGGCGCGCAGGGCCACCAGCAGCCCCGCGATCTGTGCCGGTGTGGCCTCGCCGCGCAGCAGGGAGTCCATCAGCCAGGCGGTGTCGGCGGGGGTCAGATCCCGCCCGCGCAGCACGGTGTCGAGGAGGCGGGGCCAGCGGCGGTCCGCTTCGGGGGCGGGTGGGCCCGCCGGGAGCGTGCCCGGTCGTGCCGTCATCCTCAGCCCCAGTCCTGGTTGCCGGCGGGGACCGCCAGGCCGGTGTCGGCGGGTGTGATGCCCCAGTCCTGGTTGGCGGGTGTGACCGAGGTACCGGCCGGGTCGGCCGCGACGACGGTGCGGCCGGTGCCGCCGACCACGACGCCCCAGTCCTGGTTGCCGGCGAGGACCGCGGCGGGTGCCGGGACGATTCCCCGGTGCTGGTGGCCGAGGCCCGCACCGCCCTGCACGACGGCGAGGACGGCGGCACCGCCGGCGAGCAGAAGACCGGCCGTATGGACGTTCTTGTTCCACGTGCGCTTCATCGCGTGTATCCCCCTTGTGGTCCATTCCCTTGTCCCGGGCCGCCGTCGGTTTCAGGGCCGTGGCGCCCGCTGCGGAAAGGACAGTAGGAAGGGCGGACTTCGCCTCGTTATCGTCCGCGCTTCACGCTCCGAGCACGGTTGATAAAGCGCTGTCCAGGGGGTTTTCCTCCGCGTGTTCGGAGGTTTCTCCGACTGTCGGCGGTGTCGGCGGAATGAAAGGATCGCCACCGTGGCGGCCCCGTGCACGCACGGGACCCCGGCCAGGCACTGGCCCTCGGCCACGCACCGAGAACGGGAGCGCGCAGACGGGACGCCGATGACTTCCTTCACCCTGAACCCGACCGTGCCGCCCGCATCCCGTGCGCGCACGGTCACCTGCGACGTGTGGCTGTCGAGCCGGCTGACCGGCCCCGAGCAGCACTTCGGGCTGCTCGACGAGGCGGAGCGGGCGCGCAGCGCGGAGTTCCTGGTGGAACAGGACCTCGCCCTGTTCGTCACCGGCCGGGTGCTGGCCCGGGCCGCGCTCGGCTCGCTCGCCGGGATCCCCGCCGGGGAGGTCGCGCTGCGTACCCGCTGCCCGGGCTGTGGCGGCCCGCACGGCAAACCGCGACCGGTGGGCGCCGTGGCGGAGTGGGAGCTGTCGATATCGCACTCCGGAGACCTGGTGGCCGTGGCCGTGACGCACGGGCACCCGCTCGGGGTGGACGTGGAGCGCTCCGTACCGCCCGCCGAACCGGGCATCCCCGTGGAGTACGACCTGGTCCTCACCCCCGCCGAACGGGCCGCCGTGCAGGCGTTGCCCGCCGAGCGGCGGGCCGCCGCCTGCCTGACCCTGTGGACCCGCAAGGAAGCGGTGCTCAAGGCGACGGGGGAGGGGCTGAACACCCCCATGGACTCCTTCACGGTCAGTCCCGCACACCGGCCCCCGGCCGTGACCGTCTGGCACGACGACCGGCCCGGGCCGCGCCCCCGCATCGCGATGGCCGACCTGCCCCGGGTGGACGGCTGCGTGGGCGCCCTGGCCGTCCTGGACGCGGAGGACGTCGTCGTCCGCATCCGTTCCGGGGCCGAGGTACTGGCCGAAAGAATGCGATAACGAAAGAAAAGCGCTCCTCGATAGCTTCGCTGCACGGTTACGGGCTCGAACACCCCGAACAGGAGATGCAGCGTGATCAAGTCAGTTGTCATTGTCGGCGGCGGAACCGCTGGTTGGATGAGCGCCACGTATCTCAAGGCGGCGTTCGGTGACCGGATCGATGTCACCCTGGTCGAATCCGACCGGGTGTCGAGCATAGGCGTCGGCGAGGCCACCTTCAGCACCGTCCGGCATTTCTTCGACTACCTCGGCCTCGACGAGCGCGAGTGGATGCCGCACTGCGCCGGTTCCTACAAGCTGGCCATCCGGTTCGAGAACTGGCGTGAAGTGGGCGACCACTTCTACCACCCCTTCGAGCGGCTGCGCATGTCCGACGGGTTCACGCTGGCCGACTGGTGGCTCCACGAGGGCGACCGCAGCCTCCGCGTCGACGAGGCCTGCTTCGTCACCCCGGCGCTGTGCGAGGCCCAGCGCTCCCCGCGCATGCTCGACGGCTCGCTGTTCGCCCAGGGCCTGGACGAGTCGCTCGGCCGCTCCACCCTGGACGAGCAGCGCGCGCAGTTCCCGTACGCGTACCACTTCGACGCGGGCCTGCTCGCCCGGTTCCTCACCAAGTACGGCACCGACCGGGGCGTCCGCCACGTCGTGGACGACGTCGTCGAGGTGCGCACGGACGAGCGCGGCTGGCTCACCGAGGTGATGACCAAGCAGAACGGCGCCCTCGCCGGCGACCTGTTCATCGACTGCACCGGCTTCCGCGGACTGCTCATCAACCAGACCCTGGAGGAGAAGTTCATCTCCTTCCAGGACGTGCTCCCCAACAATCGCGCGGTCGCGCTGCGCGTCCCGCAGCCGGACCAGGCCGAGCGCGGCATGCGGCCGTACACCACGGCCACCGCCATGGAGGCCGGGTGGATCTGGAGCATCCCGCTCTACGGCCGCAACGGCAACGGGTACGTCTACTCCGACGAGTTCTGCACCCCGGAGGAGGCCGAGCGCACGCTGCGCGCGTTCGCCGCGCCCGGGCAGGACGACCTGGAGGCCAACCACATCCGGATGCGCATCGGCCGCAACGAGCGCTCCTGGGTGAAGAACTGCGTGGCGATCGGCCTGTCCAGCGCGTTCGTCGAGCCGCTGGAGTCCACCGGCATCTTCTTCATCCAGCACGGCATCGAACAGCTGGTGAAGCACTTCCCGGACGAGCGCTGGGACCCCAGCCTGGCCGACGACTACAACCGCCGGGTCGCCCGGGTCCTGGACGGCGTCAAGGAGTTCCTGGTGCTGCATTACGCGGCGGCCGGACGCGACGACACGCCGTACTGGAAGGAGGCGAAGGTCCGCGCGCTGCCCGACGGCCTCGCCGAGAAGCTGGACATGGCCCGCTCGCACCTGCTGGACGAGCGCGCGATCTACCCGTACTACCACGGCTTCGAGCAGTACTCCTGGATCACGATGCTGCTCGGCCTCGGACACGAACCGCGTGCGGCCCGTCCGGCGCTCGCGCATATCGACCCGACGGCCGCCCGTGCCGAACTGGCCCGGCTTCGTGCCGACGCGGACCGCCTGGTGCGGACGCTGCCCAGCTGCCACGAGTACCTGACGTCGATCCACTGAGCTGCCACGGGTGCGGGCCGGCCGAGGCCGGGCGCAGTTCCCTCAAGGGGCGCGGGGAACTGCGCGAGCACCCCCGCAGCCGCACCCGGCACACCACCGGACGTGCCCCGGCCCCGACCTTTGAAGGACGCACCCATGACCCCTGTTCACGCAGTGCCCCGCCACTCCCCGCCCCCCACCGCCGGCCCCGCCCGGCCGGAGGCCTTCCGTGCCCTCATGGGCGCGTTCCCGACCGGGGTCGCCGTGGTGACGGCCTATGGCGCCGACGGACTGCCGCGCGGGCTGACCTGCTCCTCGCTGTCGAGCGTCGCCGCCGAGCCGCCCACCCTGTCGGTCTGCCTCACCACCCGTGGCGAGACCCTGCGCGCCCTGCGCGCGTCCGGCGTCTTCGCGGTGAACCTGCTGCACGAGGGCGGCCGGCGGGCGGCGCAGGTGTTCGCCCGGCCCGGACAGGACCGGTTCGGACAGGTCGGCTGGCGGCCCTCGCCCGGCGCCGGGCTGCCCTGGCTGGCCGAGGACGCCTTCGCCGTGGCCGAATGCCGGGTTTCGCATCTTTACGAAGTGTCTGATCATACTGTCGTCATCGGTGAGGTGACCGGAGTCGTCCAGGAGCCGGGTGTCCCCCTGCTCTACGGGGCGCGGGGGTTCGCCGCCTGGCCGGGCGGCACGGTTCCGGGGCCGCTCGCGGCGCCCGAGGGGGTGGCGTCGTGACAGGCCTGCACGCGGACCCGCTGGCCCGCTTCCTGCTCGCCGTCGCCCTGGTGGTGCTGCTCAGCCACCTGTGCGGCCTGCTGGTGGGCCGGCTGGGCCAGGCGCCGGTGATCGGGGAGATCCTCGGCGGACTGCTGCTCGGACCGTCCGCCCTCGGCTGGCTGTGGCCCGCCGCCGGGCACTGGCTGCTGCCCCCGGGCGTGACCTCCGCGCTGACCACCACCGCCCAACTGGGCCTGGTCACCTTCATGTTCCTGCTCGGCTGCGAGCTGCGGCTGGACGGGGCGCGGTCGGGCGGTGCGGCGGTCGGTGCGGTCGTCGTCGGCGGCATGGGCCTGCCGTTCCTGCTGGGCACGGCCCTCGCCGCGGCCGCCCCCGGCGTGCTGCGCGGCGAGCACGCCCACCAGACGGCCTACCTGCTGTTCTTCGGCCTGTCGCTGTCGGTCACCGCGCTGCCCGTACTCGCCCGGATCCTTGTCGACCTGGGGCTCGACACCACCCGTACCGGGGTGTTCGCCCTGCTCACCGCCGCGGTGGGAGATGGCATCGCCTGGCTGGTGCTCACCGCCGTGCTCGCCGTCAGCCGCTCCGGCGGCACCGGGCCCGTCGTGGTCACGGTGCTGCTCGTGACGGCGCTCGTCGCGGCCACCTGGCTGCTGGTCCGCCCCGCGCTGGCCGCGTTCCTGCGGCGCGTGGAAGCCGGTGGGCGCGGTGAGCGGCTGGTGCTGCCGCTGCTGCTCGCCGGAGCGTTCGGCTACGGCGGGCTCACCCAGGCCATGGGGCTGCACCCGGTGATCGGCGCCTTCCTGTTCGGCATGTCCGTGCCGCGCGGCTCCGTTCTGGTGACCCGTCTGCACCAGCAGCTCCAGGGCTTCACCCAGGCGGTGCTGCTGCCGCTGTTCTTCGCCGGTGTCGGACTGACCGTCTCGGTGGGCGAGCTGGGCACCGATGTCCGGCACTGGCTGCTGCTGGCCGGCGTCGTCCTGGCCGCGGCGGTGGGCAAGCTGGCCGGGGCGGGCGGCGCGGTCCGTCTGATCGGCCTGGAGCGCACCGAGGCGCTGCGGTTCGGCGCGCTGATGAACTGCCGGGGCGTCACCGAGCTGGTGGTCGCCGGCATCGGCTGGCAGTCCGGACTGATCAGCTCGGCCGGTCTCACCGTCCTGGTGGTGATGGCCCTGGCGACGACCGCGATGACCGGCCCCCTGCTCAGGCTTCTCGGTACCACCCCGCAGGCCGGGCCACCGGCCGCGGTCCCCAGGCACCACGAACCCGTTTCCGCCCGTGCCACTCAGGGCAGCCCCGTGGAGGTGTGACATGTCCCCGATCGACTCCGCACGGATCAGCGAGCAGAGACAGCAACTGCGCGCCATCGACCAGGACATCATCGAGCTGGTCCGGCGACGCCAGGAGACCGTGTGGCAGTTGCGGACGCTGCGCCGTCTCGCGGGCCTGCGCGAGTACCAGCTGTCCCTGGAGAACGAGGTGCTCAGCCAGTACCACGACGCACTGGGCCGCACGGGCTCCGCGATCGCGCTCCAGCTGCTGTCGCTGGCGCGCTCCGAGTCCGTCGGCCCCGCGCCCGGCGCCGCACGGACCACCGGAGCCGCCACGGCGGCCGACGCGGCCTGATCCACGCCCCGGGGGGCCGGCCATCGGGCCGGCCCCCCGGGGCGGCGTTCGTCCCAGGCTTCAGGACCGTCCCAGAGAGGAAAGAACCCATCGTGTCCAACGCCACCCGATCCGGTCCGCGCAACCGGCCGCCCCGCACCGCGTCCCGTTCCGCCCCGTGGGGCCTGTTCACCCTTCCGTTCCGCGGTGACACCTGGCGGCGCCTGCTGTACGCCCTGCTGGTGCCGCTCGTCGCCGGGCTCGTCCTCGTGCTGCAGTTCGTCATGAAGGCCGCCCGGGACAGCGGACA
Organism: Streptomyces sp. NPDC004658; assembly: GCF_040609555.1. Lineage (NCBI taxonomy): Bacteria > Bacillati > Actinomycetota > Actinomycetes > Kitasatosporales > Streptomycetaceae > Streptomyces > Streptomyces sp. NPDC004658. Next base: position 480 of record NZ_JBEXKG010000019.1, on the reverse strand, counting down.
CCCGGGCGTGGGGCCACTGGTGCTGTTCCTGGCGCTGCTGGTCGCGGCCGTGGTGGGCCCCGCCTTCGAGCGCATGCGCCTGCGGTACTTCTTCGGCGAGCACCTCGGGCCGCGTGACGGCGGCCGTGTCGCGGGCGCCGTCGCCTTCTTCTTCGTCAACACGCTGCTGACCACGCTGTCGTTCGCGGCCACCGTCGGCTGGATCATCGTCTCCGCGCGCAATCTGACCTACCCGATCTGGGGCTGGGCGCCCTATCCCGACCCCGCGTGGGGCGGGCCGAGCCCGGTCGGCGCGGTCGCGCTGCACTTCGCGGCCGGCGTGGTGGCCTTCTTCGCGCTGCCGTGGGTGGTCGTCCGGGTCACCGAGTGGCAGCGCGCAGCCGTACGCCGGTTCGCGGCCGGCGAGCGCTGACGGCGGCCCTGCCCCGGCACGCCGGGTACGACCGTGCCCCCGACGGAGGAATTCCGTCGGGGGCACGG